>JAZKEN010000092.1:4164-14162 GCA_040387035.1 Pseudomonadota bacterium
CTACCGGCGCCAAAATCAAAGGCGTCAATTACGGCATCAGTTCCGCCTGTTCTACTAGCGCACACTGTATCGGCGCGGGTGTTGAGCAGATCCAATTGGGCAAGCAAGACATTGTGTTTGCCGGCGGGGGCGAAGAAGAGCACTGGAGTCTATCTTATCTGTTTGATGCGATGGGTGCGATGTCGAGTAAATACAACGACACACCTGAAAAAGCCAGCCGTACCTATGATGCTAACCGCGATGGTTTTGTGATCTCTGGCGGCGGCGGTATTGTGGTGTTGGAAGAGTACGAACATGCCAAAGCGCGTGGCGCAAAAATCTACGCAGAAGTGATTGGCTATGGCGCTACGTCTGACGGCTACGATATGGTCGCGCCAAGCGGCGAAGGTGCTGAGCGTTGCATGAAACTGGCGTTAACAGACCATGAAGGTAAAAAAATCGATCATGTGGATTATATCAATACGCATGGCACCAGTACGCCTGTGGGCGATACTAAAGAGTTAGAGGCGATACGCGCGGTGTTTGCAAGCGGCGAATACGGTACTTTGCCTGCGATTGCGTCAACCAAGTCGCTGTCTGGCCATGCTCTGGGTGCAGCCGGTGTGAATGAAGCAATTTATACCTTGATTATGATGCAAAATAATTTTATTGCGGCGTCAGCCAATATTGAAACGCTTGACCCTGCAGCGGAGGGCTTACCGATTGCGACCAAACGTATTGATAACATAAAAATTGAAACGGCATTGTCGAATAGTTTTGGTTTTGGCGGCACCAACGCCACGCTCACGCTATCCACTAAAAATTTGTAACCAAAGTTTATACAGTGCGTTGAATTGGGCGTCACCTTTATTATTGGTGTAATCCAAGCCAGGAGCCATAGCATGAAAAAATTATTGATAGCACTGATCGCTTTTAGTTTAACGAGTTGCGCGACCATGGGTGACCGCACCGTCAATGTGACAGGCGAGCAAATTGCGCAAAAATTGAATGAGAAACTGGCCCTGCCTATTTCTTTGCTCAAGGTGTTTGATGTTAATTTATCTAACTCATTGGTCACTTTTGACAAAACCACGGGCCGCATGATTACCACCATGGATACCAAGCTTAGCAGCCAGTTATTCAATGAATCGGTGGCCGGTAAACTGGGTATTTCTGGCAAATTACGTTTTGATGCAGCCAGCAGTACCGTGGTATTGGATGAGCCGAAGATTGAAAACTTTGATGTGGCTGGCGCGGGTAGTAAATACAACGATTTGTTTAACGCCTTTGCTAAAACCATAGGCGGCGAAATGCTCAATGGCTTGACCCTTTATACGGTTAAGCCCGAAGATTTGAAATTTGGCGGCATTCATTACAGCCCTAAAGACATGGTCGTTACCGATAGCGGCTTGCAGTTAACCCTTACACCGCAACGCTGATCATTAATTAATTTAATACTGGATACCTAAATTGAAACCCTTTGCTTGCTTACTGGCCATTTTGATAGGGCTCACTTCAATCAATGCAGATGCACTAACTAAAGCAGCCAAGAAAAAAGTCAAAAAGCCAAAATCTAAAACAAGCAAGCAAGTCGTAGCGCCCTATGTGATTGCCATTGGCTACCCTAGTATTACAGTGGCGCTTAATGCCATTCAAGAGCGCAATGATGTGGCTGTTAAACCTAACTCTAAGCCGTTTGGTTGGCAAGAACGTAGCGGCCCCTGGTATGTGGTTAATGAAGGTAAAAATATCGAATGGGCATTTACAAAGGGTGGGCACTACGCACACCCTAGTGTGGTTAAACGCATGATAGATGTTGGCTCTAACGATCACGTCTATGTGGATATGGCATTTCGGTGCGGAGCGGTGAGCAGTGCAGATTGCGATAGATTATTGACGGAATTCAAAGAAGTTAAAACGCTGATCAATAAAGTGTATCAAAAAAAATTCATTACAAGTGCAGAGGGCGTAGCCGTTTGGAATGGGGTTGATAGCCTAGAGTAGTTTTTTGGCTATCAGGCTGTCGCTTAAATCAATAAGGCAGCCGCAACATGACGGCCTTCACTCATCAAGATGTTGTATGTTCTGCAGGCCGCCGCAGTGGTCATGCATTCAATTGGAATGCCTTTTTCTGTTAGGTTCTGGGCTATTTTCGGGTTCAAAAAACGATGTGTGGGGCCGGTACCCAGCAACACAACTTCGGGATTAATCAAGGCAATCTCAGCGAAATCTGCCGTTGTTAAATCGGCAAAATTAGCGGCGCCCCAATCCAAAATCAACTGATTGGCCAGCACGATAAGATTTTGTGCGTAAGGTCTTTTGTTGATTTCGATAAAGCCTTCACCATATCCAGTGATTAAGTTATTGTTTTCAGCGGTGGTTAAGTGTAATTTCATCGTGCTATTTTAGCGTGGCTTTAATTGAAGAAAAACCTTTTTCTAAGGTAAACTTACAGGTTAGCCGAAAACTATTTTTTAACACAAATTTTTAATTAAAATCACCCAATTTTATGCAGCCTTTACTCAAATCCAACAAGCTCGCTAACGTTTGCTACGATATTCGTGGCCCCGTGTTGCAGCGAGCGCGCCAAATGGAAGAAGAAGGCCAGCGCATTATCAAGCTGAACATAGGAAATCCCGCTGCATTTGGTTTTGAAGTGCCGGAAGAGATTCAGTTGGACGTGATTCGCAATATGGGCGATGCGGGTGGCTATACCGATTCAAAAGGTCTATTTGCGCCGCGCAAGGCCATTATGCATTACACGCAGAGCAAGCACATTGCTAACGTGACCGTGGATGACATTATCATCGGCAATGGCGTTTCCGAATTGATTGTGATGGCCATGCAGGCGCTGGTGAATAACGGCGACCAGGTATTGGTGCCTATGCCGGATTATCCGCTGTGGACAGCTGCAGTAACGCTTGCCGGCGGCACGGCACGGCATTATCTGTGTGATGAGGACACTGGCTGGTTGCCGGACTTGAAAGATATTGAGGCAAAAATCACGGCCAATACACGCGGTATTGTGGTGATTAATCCCAATAATCCAACCGGTGCGCTTTACCCGAAAGAAACCCTGCTAGGCATTATCGAGATCGCGCGTCATCATGGTTTGGTGGTATTTGCCGATGAGATTTACGACAAGGTGTTGTACGATGAAGCCGAGCATATCTCATTGGCATCGCTTGCCGAGGATGTATTGTTCGTTACGTTTAATGGCCTATCTAAAAACTATCGCACCTGTGGCTACCGCGCTGGCTGGCTAGTGGTGTCCGGCAATAAAAAATCGGCCACCGATTACGTAGAAGGCCTGAATATGTTGGCCTCAATGCGTTTATGTGCCAATGTGCCGGGGCAGTTAGCTATCCAAACGGCATTAGGAGGTTACCAAAGTATTGATGACTTGGTTGCACCTGCTGGCAGGCTTTGTAAACAACGCGATCTGGCTTATGAACTGATTACGGCGATTCCAGGCGTGACCTGCGTCAAGCCCAAAGCGGCGATGTATCTATTCCCTAAGCTTGATCCAAAAATGTACCCGATCAAGGATGACCAGCAGTTTATCCTGGATTTATTGCTAGAAGAAAAAGTATTGCTGGTGCAAGGCACAGGCTTCAATTGGAAAACGCCGGATCATTTCCGTGTGGTGTTTTTACCCAATGTGGATGATTTAACCGAAGCGATTAAACGCATCGCCAGCTTTTTGGCGCGATATAGAAAAAAACATAGTAAAAAATTAGATGGAGCAACAGTTTGAAGCAATTAAATGTGGGACTTTTAGGCATTGGCACCGTTGGCGGTGGTACTTACAATGTATTAACGCGCAATGCAGCAGAAATCACGCGCCGCACAGGCGTGGCGATTAATGTATTGCAAGTGGCGGATAAAAATATTGATCACGCAAAAAAAATCACAGGCGGCAATACGCTGCTAAGCACCGATGCGTTTGCGATTGTGAATAATCCTGAAATCGATGTGGTTGTAGAGCTAATCGGCGGTTATACCCTAAGCAAAGAGCTGGTTTTGAAAGCGATCGCCAACGGCAAGCATGTTGTTACTGCAAATAAGGCCTTGCTTGCATTGCATGGCAATGAAATTTTTGCTGCAGCCCAACAGGCAGGGGTTATCGTTGCGTTTGAGGCGGCTGTTGCCGGCGGCATCCCTATCATCAAAGCTTTGCGTGAAGGTTTGGGCGCAAACCGTATTGAATGGGTTGCCGGCATCATCAATGGCACCACCAACTTTATCCTCACCGAAATGCGCGAAAAAGGCCTGGCCTTTGCCGATGTGTTGGGCGAAGCGCAACGACTGGGCTACGCGGAAGCTGACCCTACCTTTGACGTAGAAGGTATAGACGCAGCGCACAAATTAACGATTATGGCGGCCATTGCATTCGGTATGCCGATGAAATTTGAGCAGGCTTACACCGAAGGCATTACCAAATTACAGCAAACCGATATTAAGTATGCAGAAGAACTGGGCTACCGCGTGAAATTGCTGGGCATTACCAAGCAATCAGAAGGTGGCGTAGAACTTCGCGTGCACCCAACCCTGATCCCGGAAAAACGTTTGGTGGCCAATGTCAATGGCGCAATGAACGCCGTGGTTGTGAAGGGCGATGCAGTAGGCCCAACCTTGTATTACGGCGCTGGTGCCGGTGCTGAGCCAACCGCCAGTGCCGTGGTGGCCGATTTGATGGACGTAGCGCGATTAAGCGATGCAAGCGCAGCGCAACGCGTGCCTTACTTGGGCTTCCAGGCAGGGCAGTTGAATGATTTGCCGATTTTGCCAATTTCAGAAATCAATAGTGCTTACTATTTGCGCCTGCGCGCTTCAGACAAGCCGGGCGTATTGGCTGGTGTGACTAAAATACTGGCAGACCGCAATATTTCAATCGACGCCATGCTGCAAAAAGAGCCGGACGATAATGAAACCGAAGCCGATATCGTGATTCTGACGCATGTCACCAAAGAGAAGAATATGGATGCCGGTATTGCTGAGATTGAAGCCTTGCCGGCGATTGTGGGCAAGTTGATTAAAATCCGCATGGAAGAGCTAGCCAGATAAGTAGTCAACTTAAAGCCAGTTTAATTATTAAAGTTAATAAGCAATGAAATACATATCGACACGCGGGCAATCGCCTGCTTTAAGTTTTAGCGAAATCTTGTTAGGTGGCCTGGCGCCTGATGGCGGCTTGTACCTGCCTGAAAGCTACCCGCAATTTAGCGATGCTGATTTAAGCGCGATGCGAGGCATGAGCTATGCCGATTTAGCGTTTGCGATTTTAAGCCGCCTTATTGATGATATTCCGGCTGCTGATTTAAAAGCGATTATTGATAAAACCTATACGGCGGATGTGTACAGTTTTACGCGTGCAGGCCAAAACGCGGCTGATATTACGCCAACCATTCAATTGGATGATAACTTATACCTGCTGAGCCTTTCCAATGGCCCGACCCTGGCTTTTAAAGATATGGCGATGCAGTTGTTAGGCAATCTGTTTGAATATGTATTAGCCAAAACTGGCGCAACAACCAATATTCTGGGCGCGACTTCCGGTGATACCGGTTCTGCCGCTGAATACGCGATGCGCGGCAAAAAAGGTGTGCGTGTGTTTATGCTGTCCCCGCACAAGAAAATGAGCCGTTTCCAAACCGCGCAGATGTTCAGCCTGCAAGATGAAAACATCTTTAATATCGCGGTCAATGGTGTATTCGACGATTGCCAGGATATGGTGAAAGCGGTTTCCAATGATGCTGCATTTAAGGCCCAATACAAAATCGGCGCGGTCAATTCCATTAACTGGGGTCGCATCGTTGCGCAGGTTGTGTATTATTTTAAAGGCTACTTTGCGGTAACACAAAGCAATGACCAGAAAGTAAGTTTCGCGGTACCTAGCGGTAATTTTGGCAATGTGTGCGCCGGCCATATTGCGCGCATGATGGGCTTGCCGATTGATAAGTTAGTGGTTGCCACGAACGAAAATGACGTGCTGGATGAGTTTTTTAAAACAGGTGTGTACAGGCCGCGCGGTTCAGCCAATACCTACCACACCAGTAGCCCGTCTATGGATATCAGCAAAGCGTCAAACTTTGAGCGTTTTGTATTTGACCTGGTAGGGCAGGATAGCGCTAAAGTGCGTGAATTGTGGGCCAGTGTCGATAAAGGTGGTGCATTTGATATCAAGCACTTGATGCCAAAATTGGCCGATTATGGCTTTGTGTCAGGCAGTAGCAATCATGCCAATCGCATGCAAACCATACGCGAAACCCAGGCCAAGTATAAGGTGGTGATTGATACACATACCGCAGATGGCCTTAAGGTAGCGCTGGAGTACAGGCAAGCCAATACGCCAATGGTGGTGCTGGAAACAGCACTGCCAGCGAAGTTTGAAGATGCGCTGGTTGAAGCATTGGGTGAGGTGCCGCCACGCCCTGATAGCTTGAAAGGCATTGAACTATTGGCGCAAAAATTCAAGGTGATGGATGCTGATGTCGCTGCGATTAAAGATTTTATTGTGAACAATACTTAAATCAGCGTCATTCCAAGCCAAAGGTTTTATTTAGGCGAAGAATCTAATGGTTTAGGCGTTTGCTAAAGGCTGCATTCTTCGCTATGCTCGGATTGACAAGCTTGGAGCTATATTTTAAATGAAACAATACACCGATCTATTACAGCACGTATTAACGCACGGTAATGCCAAAACGGACCGCACAGGTACGGGCACAACCTCTGTATTCGGGTACCAGATGCGCTTTAATCTGGCAGAGGGTTTTCCGCTGTTGACAACCAAGAAAGTGCACCTGAAATCGATTATCCATGAGCTATTATGGTTTCTACAGGGCAGCACCAATATCGCTTATCTCAAAGAAAACGGTGTGCGCATTTGGGATGAATGGGCGGATGAGAACGGTAACCTGGGCCCGGTTTACGGCTATCAATGGCGCAACTGGCCTAAGCCGGATGGCACGCATATCGACCAAATCACGCAGGTGATTAATGCCATTAAAAAAACACCTGATTCACGCCGCTTGATCGTTTCTGCCTGGAATGTAGCGGATGTGGATCAAATGAAGCTGCCGCCTTGCCATGCTTTTTTCCAGTTTTATGTGGCAGATGGTAAATTGAGCTGCCAGCTCTATCAGCGCAGTGCCGATATATTCCTGGGTGTGCCGTTTAATATCGCCTCTTATGCGCTATTAACCATGATGGTGGCTCAGGTATGTGACCTGAAATTAGGTGATTTTGTGCACACATTGGGTGATGCCCATATCTACAGCAATCATATGGAGCAGGTGCAAGAGCAATTATCGCGTGCACCAAAATCGCTCCCGCACATGCACATCAACCCCAATGTAAGGGATATTTTCAGCTTTAAATTTGAAGATTTCACTTTAGAGAATTACGATCCGCATCCTGCTATCCAGGCAAAAGTAGCCGTTTAGTACTGGTGTTTTTACATTTGGTTTTATACAGCCAGCATTTGGCTATATAGAGCCGAAAATGTAACAAAGATGTAATTAATCAATGACCTATAAATTTTTAGGTACAATTCTTGCTCAAATTCAAGATGTAGCAGTTTTGGAATACATTTTTTTAATTCACACGGGAGATCATCATGTTTCGTTTAACAATGGGTGCCACACTAATGGCAGCGTTATTTTCAGCCAATACCGCTTTTGCTGACCATCAATCCATCAAGCCATCAAAAGTAGATAGTTTAGGTAAATGCGTAAAAGCGGCTTTAACCGCGCATGAAGGCAAAATCGTCAAGCTGGAACTGAAATCAGAAAATAAAAAACCGACCTATGAGTTTGATGTTGAGTCTAGTGATGGCACGGCATGGGATATTGAGTGCGATGTAGCGTCAGGCAAAATTATCGAAATTGAGCAAGAAGTCAAACTGGATGATGCAAAATTTAAAGCCTTGGCTAAAGTATCGGAAGCCGATGCCAAAGCAACAGCATTAGCAGCGCATCCGGGTACTATCGTTGAGACCGAATATGAGCTTGAGCCAGACGGTAAAGCATCCTATGAATTTGATATTTTAGAAGCCGACAAAGAAGAAGTAAAAGTAGAGGTGGATGCGACCACAGGTAAAATCGTTGAAAAAAGCTATGAAGTGTACCAAGTTGGCCAAGAGTAACTGGCTACATTTGCATTGATACAAGCATAAGAAAAAAGGCGCTGGTTGCGCCTTTTTTTGTCGCTGCCATTTCTAGGCATTGAGCGTTTGGTAAGATTGCCTTTGAAAGGCGTTCTTAAGTCGCTTGATGCCCAAATGTACTTCATCATTGGTCAGATTGGCAAAGCCGAGGCGAATCGCAGAAACCTGTTCGCGGTTATCGCAAAAGCTAGCGCCTGCCACAATACGCACTTTTTCAATCTCGGCATCTTTAAGCAATAATTGCATATTGATATTGGAGTTAACCTTCAACCACAAGGCAAGGCCACCATCCGGTAATTTAAAGCTGACAAAATCCTTTAACTCTTCCCGAATTAATTTAGCGATGAAGGTACGCCTTTCATCATAGATTTTAAACGTTTTAACGGTGTGGCGATTAATTTCACCCGTATGCAATAGCTCAGCAACGGCAAGCTCGGTCACCGTATTGCCCTGGCGGTCTATCATCATGATCTCGCTGGCAAATTGCTTGGTGATTTCATTGTGCGCCGCAATAAAGCCAATCCTGAAACCTGGTGCCAATACTTTTGAAAGCGAGCCCACGTAAATCACGCGGTTTGATTTATCAAAACTGGCTAATGGCAGGATGGGTTTATTTGAAAAATTAAATTCAAAATCGTGATCATCTTCAATAATCAGAAAATCGTATTGGTCGGCCATGGCCAGTAATCGCCGCCTGTGCACCATAGGCATGCTCACAGTGGTTGGAATCTGGTAATGAGGGCTCACGTATACCGCCCTGATTTTTGTGTGCTTACAGAGCGATTCCAGTTCATCCAGGTCAATGCCGTTTTCGTCCTGGCCTACTGCAATGATATTGGCACCACAGCTTTTAAAGGCATCGCTGGCCAACTGGTCGCATAATTTTTCCATGACGATATTATCGCCTTGCCGCATCAACACCCGCGCCACCAGGAAAAACCCCATCTGGCTGCCACGCACTACGCAAATATTATCAATATCGGTATGCAGGCCTCTGTCCATATTCAGCATATGCAATATGGCTTGGCGCAATATCATGGAGCCTTTGGGCTCATTATAAGATTGCTTATTGGTTCTGATGCTGACAATTAGCGCGTGGCGCATGGCGCGTGATAGCACCTCTAAAGGCATCAAGCGCGAGTCAGATAAGCCGGAACTGAAACTGATAATATCGCTTTCAATTTTTTTGTTAGCAGCAATAATAGGTTCGGCTTGTGATTTATTTTGAAACCCATAATTTATTTTGGTCACTGGTTTAGGGTGGTGATTCACTGATAATATACGAGGTGAGACGAATGTGCCGCGCTTGTGCTCGGAATGCAGCCAGCCTTGCGCGATCATTTCTTCGTAGGCTTGCACCACTGTTTTGCGGTTAACACCCAGTTTACTGGCAAGCTCTCTGGTGCCAGGCAGTGCTGAGCCCACTGCAAATCGACCGTGTTGAATTTCTTCAATGATTTTATGTGCTATTTGTACATGTATGGAGGTATCAGAGTTTCTGAGTAATTCGATTTCTAGTTCCCAAGGCCTTAACATTGCAATTCCATTTTCATTAACCTTTTAAATAGTAGCAAATACATTTCATAATCATCTGCATCCCAAACTGGACCCGTTCGAAATTTAATTCTGGACGGCATCAATATCTTCAAATGTATGTATCGTTACATTTGTTTACAAATTGTTACATTCTGGTTCAACGTTAAGCAATTAATGTTGAACCAAGCTGAAACGTAAACTAAAGAACATAAATCAGCTATTTAATTCAATTAAATAGTTTTATTTATATATTTATTTTGTCTTTGGAGATAAAAATGAAATTCAACACAATTAAACTAGCTTTAGGTTTAGTTGC
>JAZKEN010000093.1:0-3692 GCA_040387035.1 Pseudomonadota bacterium
GTGTTTGCCGGGCCGGTTATTTTTTTATTAAGCGCTTTTGCCGCCATGTCTATCACCCATTTTAAAAGCAATAATGTTAAGAACCAATGATATGAACTTTAAAACTTTAGATAATTTTGTAGGCAATACACCGCTGGTTAAGTTACAGCGCCTGAACCCAAATCCCAGTAACACCGTTTTATTAAAGCTGGAAGGCAACAACCCGGCAGGCTCTGTAAAAGACCGGCCTGCCTACAGCATGATTATGCGCGCAGAGGCGCGTGGTGATATCAAGCCGGGCGATACCCTGATTGAAGCCACCAGCGGCAATACCGGCATTGCCTTGGCGATGGTGGCTGCCATGCGCGGCTATAAAATGGTACTGGTGATGCCGGAAAATCAAAGTGTAGAGCGCCGCCAAAGCATGAAAGCCTATGGAGCAGAACTGGTGTTGACGCCTAAAGATGGCAGTATGGAATTGGCGCGCGATGTGGCCATGAAAATGCAAGCGGAGGGTGAAGGTATTGTGCTGGATCAATTCGGTAATCAAGATAATCCGCTGGCGCATTATGAAACCACGGGCCCGGAGATCTGGCGCGATACCGAAGGAAAAATCACGCATTTCGTCTCCAGTATGGGCACCACCGGCACCATCATGGGTGTGTCGCGTTATTTAAAAGAACAGAATCCCAATATCCAAATCATTGGCGTGCAGCCGGAAGAAGGCGCACAGATTCCCGGTATTCGCAAATGGCCGGAGGAATATATGCCGACTATTTTTGATGCCAAACGTGTTGATGAGTTACGTTATGTATCGCAAAAAAATGCAGAGAATATGACGCGCAAGCTAGCGACTGAAGAAGGCATTTTTGCCGGCATATCAAGCGGTGGCGGGCTTTATACGGCGCTACAACTGTCTAAAGAGTTAAAAGACGCCGTGATTGTTTCGATTGTGTGTGACAGGGGTGACCGTTATCTTTCTACCGGCGTTTTTCCTGCCTGACACACAATTACATTTATATTCTACTTGCTTGTGGTCTGTTTCGTCATTCCCGCGCAGGCGGGAATCCAGTTTGGATTAAATGTGAACATATGCTTACTAAATTTAGCTGGTGTTAAGTGTGTGGGTTGCCTAGATTTCCGCCTGCGCGGGAATGACGGCGGAGAAGTAAGTGTTTAATTTAAGCTTACATCGGTCTATTTTTGCATTTGCATGGTTTTATTTTTTCGCCTGCTCAGCCCATGCTATTTCAAGCATTCAAATCACAGTCGGTGAGGTAGAAGCACCCGTTGGGCAGCTTAAAAATGCCAAATTCCAGGTTGATTTAAAAGGCGCACAGCCAACTTTGCTACTGAATGCCGATTTAAAACCCACTAGTGAAAAAGCGTTTGCGCATTTTGACCTGAAGTGTGGCCAGTTTTTAACGGAGAAAATTGGACAGGCACAATGCTTGAACGGGCAGTTTGTGTCCAAACAAATCATGGCGCCATTTTCAGTTAACTTTGTCAGTTACCCATCCGATTTTGCGCTGGATATCGCCTTTAATGGCGCCAATTTTAGCGATGAAGCCGGCTTGCATGCAGGCGAAAAACTCACTGGCCAGATAAAAATGGCAGCAAAAAAACCCAGCCCCACAGATGCCTGGGCCTGGAATGGGCTGATCAGCTGGACCGCTGGTGAATTGTATTGGCAGCCGTTTTATTTTGGTAAAGCAGGCAACGCGTTTGAGATTAATGGCACGTTTAAGCAAGATATGCTCAATATTCAAAACGCCAGTTTATTGGTGAATGAAGTGGGAAAGATGCAGGCTACAGCCACCATCAACATTAAAACCAAAATAGTAGAGGATGTTAAAGTCAACGCCAAAGATGTAGACTTCGCAGGACTTTACGCGGTGTTTTTAAAGCCGATGGCTGAAAAATCCGCCTTTGGTAATATGGATGTTTCCGGCAAGGCGGACTGGCAGTTTGAGATTAAAAACCTAAGGCCAACCAGCTTTGAACTGGATCTGCGTGATGCCAACATCGAAGACAAGAATGGTAAATTCGCATTCAGCCATATCAATGCGCATATTCCCTGGGATTATGACCATCCCAAAAACTTGCAGCTGGCCTACAAAAGCGGCCATTTGTTGAAGCTGCCTTTACGCGAAACCAAGCTCAACGCAGAAATCAACCGCTTTTCACTGACGGCGCCGCAGTTGGATTTGCCGATTCTGGATGGTGCATTGAGTTTATCGGATGTATCTGCCGTGCGGCTGGAGGATAACTGGGCCTGGCATTTACGCATGAACCTGGTTCCAATTACCCTTAATGAATTCAGCAAAGCACTGGGCTGGCCCGTGATGAAAGGGCAGATTTCCGGCCAGATACCGCTGGTGACCTATGCCAATAAACAGCTGAATATGGATGGCGCGATGACATTTAAGGCATTTAATGGCAGCATAAGCATGAACGACTTGGTCATTGATGATCCGCTAGGCGTAGCGCCGCGTCTGTATGCCGACCTGCAGATGCGTAATCTGGACTTGGGCGATCTGACACGTACTTTCAGTTTTGGTGCCATAGAAGGCAAGCTGGATGGCGATGTAAAGGATATGGTATTAGAGAATTGGAAGCCGGTGCAAATGGATGCGTCGATTCACACCAGCGACGGCAAGCACCTTAAAAAAATATCCCAGCGTGCTGTGGAAAATATCGCTGCTTTGGGCGGTGAAGGCACGGCGGCTGCTTTGCAGCGCACTTTTTTACGTTTTTTTAAAGAATTTAATTACGAAAAAATAGGCTTAAGCTGCAAATTAAGGCAAGATATATGCGAAATGGGCGGTGTAGAGTCAACGCCAACCGGGTACATCATCGTTAAAGGTAAAGGCATACCTGCTGTAAACGTCAACGGATACACGCAAAAAGTCAGCTTGAAAGACTTGTTGAGCCGAATTAAACGTATTACCGACAGCAACACCAAGATGATTGTTAAGTAGTCGGCAGGCATAGGTTTTGAATGAACCAGTTACAAACGTAAGATTAATATGGGATTAAAACAATGAAAAAAATAGGCATTATTGGGGTATTGGTTTTGTTGATACCGGCTTGCGTCACCATTAATATTTACTTTCCCGCCGCAGCGGCAGAAAAAGCGGCCGATAAAATCATTGATGAAGTATGGCAGCTAAAACCCGGCGAAGAGCCGCCAGCTAAGCCGTCTGGCAGCAAGCCTGCCGATGCCCCGGCACGCTAGTACCGAACTCAAACTTAAGGAAATATCATGAAAAAACTTATTACTATTGTTAGTATGCTGGCAGCCACACTGTTGAGTAGCAGCTGGGTAAGTGCCGCGGCTGACTTAGAAGTGAATACGCCTGCGATTTCAGCCATTAAAAACAGCATGCAGGCCCGCCATAACCAGCTAAGCCCGCACTACAGCAGCGGGGCAATCGGCTTGACCACAGATGGCCTGGTTGCCGTGCGCGATGCCACAGCCGTGCCATTAAAAGAGCGTGGGGGCATCAACAGCCTGGTGGCCGCCGAAAACAGTGATCGCAATGCCTTATACAAAGAAATCGCTGCCGGTAATGGTCACCCGGAGTGGGCGGACGAAATTCGCAGTACCTTTGCTGGACGCTGGGTCGATAAAGCGCAAAATGGCTGGTATTACCAAAGTGCGGGTGGCTGGGTAAAAAAATAAATTTTTAACGGGATAAGGAATCGTAAAA
>JAZKEN010000093.1:3792-8585 GCA_040387035.1 Pseudomonadota bacterium
AGTGCGGGTGGCTGGGTAAAAAAATAAATTTTTAACGGGATAAGGAATCGTAAAAATGCAGATCAGACCCTTGTTATTACTAGTTTTCGGCTTGTTTTATGCTGTCTATAGTCAGGCAGCAACTTATGAATGGGTGGATGAAAAAGGCGTCACCAATTATGGTGATTCTGTTCCGGCTAAATATAAAAATAAAGCAAAACAGGTTGAGATCAAGGAAAATGTCATTCCTGCGCCTGTGATGCCTAAAATTGATAAAGAGGTCAGCAATCAGGCAAACGAAACCGAGCAATCACAACCCATCGTATTAGAGAAGCCTCCGGTAAGAGACCCGAATAATCCGGCTGCAGCCAGCGATGAGAGTTGTGAAGTGCAAATGCAAAAATACAAGGAAAGCCAAAATTGTTTTGCGCAATACCGAAACGTGAGGGGTGGCATCAATGAAGAGGGTGTCAAACGCTGCACCTCGGTTCCGCAGCCTACCTGTACAACAGACCGTAACTAAACATGACACCAACCTTAGTGTTCGATATTGAAACCATTCCGGATACCTCAGGCATACGCACATTGTTGGATCTGCCTGTTGTAACGTCGGATGAAGATGTAGCCAATATCGCTTTGCACCTGCGTCGCCAGCATAATGGCAGTGAGTTTTTACCTTTGCATCAGCATAAAGTGTGTGCGATTTCCTGCGCACTGCGCGAAGGTAACAACTTTAAAGTGTGGACACTGGGCGATGCCAATTCCACCGAAGCGGAAATCATCCAGCGTTTTTTTGACGGGATTGAAAAATACACGCCACAAATTATTTCCTGGAATGGCAGCGGTTTTGATTTACCGGTTTTGCATTATCGTGCCATGGTCAATAACGTCGTTGCGCCGCGCTATTGGGATTTGGGTGAAGACGACAAAGATTTCAAATGGAATAATTACATTAGCCGCTACCATACGCGGCACCTGGATCTAATGGATCTGTTGGCTTTATACAATGCGCGTGCCAATGCGCCTTTGGATGACCTGGCTAAATTGTGCGGCTTTCCCGGCAAGTTGGGCATGGATGGCAGTAAAGTGTGGAATGCCTATAAAGCTGGCAAGATAGAAGAGATCCGCAATTATTGTGAAACCGATGTGGCCAATACGCATTTGGTGTATTTGCGTTTTCAACTGATGCGCGGGCATTTAAGCAAAACAGAGTATGAAGCAGAAATCAAGCTGGTACGCGACACCTTAAATAGTTATAGCTCTGACAGTAAAACACAGCACTGGACGGAATTCTTGGCGGCATGGCAATGATATTTGCCCGCTTTTGCGTTTGTTTTAGAACTATCTATCGGCACAACGCTTAACGTTTATTCTCTTTTTGATAATCTGTTTTTTTACTGTTGTTAATAGCAACCGTCAATTGACGGCTGGTTTTTGACATTACTCTAAAGCAGGCCTTTCGGTTAAAATGGCGGCATGAGAAGAAATCGCAACAAAAGTCGTCTTGACCCCAGCTTAAATCCTATTCTAACCGCCACCATAGAGTCATTAGACCAGGAAGGGCGTGGCGTTGCCCATGTGGATGGCAAAACCATTTTTATCGATGGTGCGTTGCCAAATGAGCGCGTCACATATCAATCGCAACAGGTCAAACCGAGTTACGAAGTCGCTAAGGTCATCGATATCCTGAAGCAATCCAATCAGCGCGTCACGCCTAAATGCCCGCATTTTGGCTTATGTGGCGGCTGCAAGTTGCAGCATCTGGATGCTAATGCCCAAGTGTCGGCTAAGCAGCGCCTGCTGGAAAATGATTTATGGCATATCGGCAAAGTAAGGCCGGACAATATGCTGCCAGCCCTGTATGGCCCAACCTGGGGCTATCGCCATAAAGCGCGATTGAGCGTGAAGTATGTAGAGAAAAAGCAAAGAGTATTGGTCGGCTTTAACGAAAAAGCCACGCGTTATGTGGCGGATATGGATTCGTGCGAAGTGTTGGTGCCGGAAGTATCAGCCTTAATTGCGCCTTTACAGCAAATGATTGTTCAGCTCAGCATACGCGATAAATTGCCGCAGATTGAGCTGGCCGTTGGCGAAGGTAGCGTAATAGTGCTGATTTTTCGCATTATGGATGCATTAACTTTGGATGATGAAGCCATCCTTAAAGCCTTTGCGGATGAGCACAAGGTTCAAGTTTGGACGCAAAGCAAAGGCCCGGATACCATCAAGCCATTCTGGCCAATGAATGGTGCGGAATTAAGTTACAGCCTGCCGGAATTCGGTTTAAGGTATCCCTTTAAGCCCAACGAATTCACGCAGGTGAATCCGCAGATCAACCAGGTGATGATTCGTCGTGCCATGCAATTGTTAAATCCGCAAGCGGGTGAAAAAATCGCTGATTTCTTTTGCGGCATCGGTAATTTCACCTTGCCAATTGCGCGCAGCGGTGCTGCGGTGCTGGGTTTGGAAGGCCTGGCTAATCTGGTGGACAGGGCCAATGAAAGCGCGCAACTCAATCACATTCAAAACGTGCAGTTTGGTGTGGCTGACTTATTCAAGATGACAACGGAATCGCTGTCATCTTTAGGAAAGTTTGATAAATGGCTGATAGACCCGCCACGCGATGGTGCCTATGAGCTGGTGCAGGCGATTGATAATTCCACAGCACCGCAAACGATTGTATACGTATCCTGCAACCCAGCCACACTGGCGCGCGATGCAGGTGTGCTGGTGAATGAAAAAGGCTATATATTAAAGGCGGCAGGCGTGATCAATATGTTCCCGCATACCAGCCACGTCGAATCGATTGCCTTGTTTGAGCGAATAGAAAGCTAATCATTGCAAAGGCTTATATTTATTTTTGCCATGGTTTTTCTGGCTAGTTGCAGCCAGAAAAACCAGCATGCAGAAATCAATTTCGCCCTTGCCCAGGCACCGCTCAATCTAGACCCGCGTTATGCAACGGATGCGGCATCTGAGCGGGTGAATCGATTGATTTACCAGCCATTAGTGGATTTTGATACCGCTTCAAAGCCAGTACCTGTATTAGCGACCTGGGCTCTGATCAGTCCAACTCAGTATCGATTTACGCTAGTGCCACAACGTGCACCGTTTCATCATCAAGGTGCCCTCACGGCACTGGATGTGAAAGCCACTTACGATTCGATTTTGCGCTTAAGGAATTCGCCGCATACGGCAGAGTTTGCCAATATCAAGAGCATTACGGCAATCAATAATGAATCTGTCTTATTTGAATTAAAACAATCAGATAGCCATTT
The DNA here is from genome assembly GCA_040387035.1 of Pseudomonadota bacterium. Classification (GTDB taxonomy): domain Bacteria; phylum Pseudomonadota; class Gammaproteobacteria; order Burkholderiales; family Methylophilaceae; genus Methylotenera_A. The sequence goes on from JAZKEN010000093.1 coordinate 7,047, forward strand.
TCCATCCAAGTTGATTATCGGCATCTTGCCTGCTGATTTAATCGCTGGCCATCACGATTTCGCACATCATCCCGTTGGCAGTGGCGTGCTGAAATTTGTGAGCTGGGATGGCAAGCTGGTATTAAAGCGCATTCGTGATGACCAGCTGATTACCTTAACCGAAGTAAAAGACCCAACCGTGCGCGTGCTTAAATTAGTGCGCGGTGAAGCTGACCTGATTCAGGGCGATTTGCCGCCGGAGCTGGTCAAGCACCTGAAAAACCAGCCTGAAATCAACGTTAAGACTACGGTAGGCGCCAATTTTTCTTATCTGGGCTTAAATATGCAAGATACGACTCTGCAGAATATTAAGGTGCGCCAAGCCATTGCCTATGCCATAGACCGCGAGGCGATTATCCAGCAGGTGATGGTGAAGCATACGCGTACTGCCAGCGCGATTTTGCCGCCGGAGCACTATACCAATGCAAACAGCCACTTAGAGCCATACCATTACAACCCTGAAAAGGCCAAGCAATTGCTGCGTGAAGCCGGGTTCCAATTGCCATTAAAACTGGTCTATAAAACCAGTACCGATGCGCAGCGCTTACGCTTTGCCACCATCCTGCAAGCGCAAATGGCCAAGGCAGGCATTGATTTGCAGATTAAAAGCCTGGATTGGGGTACTTTTTTTGCGGATGTGAAACAAGGCAATTTCCAGCTGTTCGGCTTGACCTGGGTGGGTATCAAAACGCCTGAAATCTATGCTAAAGCATTTGGCAGTGCAGGTTTTCCTCCCAATGGCTTTAACCGCGGCAGATATGTGGATAAAACCTTGGATAGCATGCTGGCAGAAGAAAATTGGACAGCCGCCACAGCACGTATCCAGCAACAATTGCCTTATATACCCCTATGGTATGAAGGGCAGTTTGCCGCCATGGGTAAAAATATCAGCCAATATTCGCCTAAGCCAGACGGAAATTGGGATGACTTATCAATGATTGAAAAGCAGGTGATTATGCAAAAGTCTGCAGCAATTGCAAAGTCAGTAACAAAAAGCTCAGCTACAATAACGCATCATGCGAATTGAAATCTCTATCCAACAGCAACTACTGACACTGCTTGATGATTTTGGCGGCGTTAAGGCAAGGTACCGTGTATCTACAGCCGCCAATGGCGTAGGTTGCGAAAAAAATAGCGGCTGCACGCCATTAGGTCAACACATCATCCGTGCCAAGATTGGCGCAGGCGCATTGCCAGATACGGTGTTTGTAGGCCGCAGGCCGACCGGTGAAATCTGCACGCCAGAATTAATGGCGACTTTTCCAAACCGCGACTGGATTCTGACCCGTATCTTGTGGCTTTCTGGCACGGAAGTCGGTTTTAACCGGTTGGGCAATGTGGATACCATGCAACGCTATATTTATATTCATGGCTCTCCCGACTCTACCGAAATGGGCGTGATCGGCTCGCATGGCTGTGTGCGTATGCGTAACAAAGACATCATTGAACTGTTTGACCTGGTTGAGGCAGGCACGCCTGTGTTGATCGTAGAAGCCTGAT
>JAZKEN010000094.1:0-29357 GCA_040387035.1 Pseudomonadota bacterium
GCATTAACCGTAATGGTTGCCGCTGCTGTCGTCGACGTAGCTCCGCCATTATCTGTTACATTAAATGGAATATTGACGGTGCCATTAAAATTAAGTGCAGGTGTAAAAATCAAGCCGGCAGCTTGTGCTGGTGTTAATGCTGAGTTTGCAACTACGGGTGTAACGCCATCAGCAAGATACAGTGTGCCCTGTGTAGTGAGCGGTAATGTAAGCACGCGCACAGCCACAATGGTGCCATCGGCATCACTGCCGCTTAAGTTGATTGCAATATTGCTGTCTTCGTTGCCTGACGGGGCGATTGGATTAGCCGTCGGCGCATCGTTGATTGCTGTGATCGGGCCTAGATTGAGCCCGCCTGTGTCAGTTAAACTACCATCTGACATCGTGTAAACAATTGCTGGTACCACGCCAGTGTAATTAAGTGCCGGCGTAAAAGTATAACTACCATTGGCGTTAATAACGATCGTGCCTATTCCAGCGATTACCGCGGTGGATCCCGCCGCAAACACCTCTGGAATAGAGTCGCCATTCGTATCAACTGTAAACTGGGTAACAGATAGTGCGTTGCCCTCAACATCGGCATCATTGTTAAGCACGTTGCCAACAACCGCAGTGTCTTCTGTTACAGCCACGTTATCATCGTTGGCTACAGGCGCATCATTTACCGCTGAAAAACTCACTTGTGCTGCCAGTACGCTAGAAGTAGTGCCACCATCATCCGTTACATTAAATGGGATATTAACGGTGCCATTGAAATTAGGCGCAGCAACAAAGATCAAGCCAGTCGCTTGAGCTGGTGTTAATGGCGAATTAGCCACTACAGGTGTAACGCCATCGGCAAGGTAGAGAACGCCTTGCGCAGCTGAAGGCAATGTAAGTACACGAATAGAGGCAATACTGCCATCGGCATCAGTACCGGTGAGGTTAAGTGTGGCGTTTGTTGTGTCTTCTACCCCTGCTGTGCTGGTAAAACTTGCCGTAGGTGCAAGGTTAGAAGATGGCGCCGGGCCTGCTGCAGGCAAACCTAAACCTAAATAAGTATTATCATCGCCATCTGCCAGTGGGTCGATATCAATGATTTGCCCTGGCTGATAATCATAAGCAAAGTTAAAGGCATTTAAAATATCGTTGATTCTAAATAAATCGACAAAACTAAAACCATAAGTATTGAAAGCAGCCGCTTGTCCCGCTGCGGTTTCTTCCAAAACCGCATTAATATCTTTGCCCTCTTCAATCGCTTTAATCACCGTTTCAATCGTCGCCAGATTAACAGCGCTATCAAAACCACTAGGCGCAATAACTTGTGAAAGCTCTTCGGTAAACAGTACCGATTGCTCTGAACGGATATTAATCATTCGCCCGTTAACCAGCTCTAGCTCAACCTCAGCACCTCGCGCAGTCTCAACCGTATCGCCCGTTTGAACCAAATCGCCCAGCTGCAACGCACGTCGTGTGCCATTTACTGGAACAAGATATGCTTCGCCTGTGATTGATACTACTTTGCCGATTAATGCCATGATGATGTCCTAATATTCGTTTAATAATGCACATTAAACTGCGCACTAAAAGCTTTTTCACAGTTGCATTAAATACCTTAATTCACCATAAATATATTGTACTAAAGGACAATAGAGCGCTACGTGTTGCGCGGCCTCACAACAATAAATTTTATGAAACAAAAATATTAGTTAACTAAATAGTAGCTAGCTAAATAAGATAGGATATGATTGTTAAACAGTCTACGATTCAAGTGTCTGTAAACCTAATCAATCCGAAAGAATATCTACCTGGAGCCAGCATGTTTCTAAGTAACACAGAAAAATAGTGGCTTGCATTAAAATCACTAGACTGATGACTTCATTTGTTTTGATAGTTTTAAGTTTATTTAACCTATCTGTCCTAAGTTTCGACTTTGAAAGGCTAGGCATGCTTGCCAGCCAACGCTATGGCCAAGAGGCGTCTAAAACCGTTGGCGAACTTCAAGCTTTAACTCAACGCTTGCAGCCTGCTTCAGACATTGAAAAACTCACTCAAATTAACGATTTTTTTAATCAGAAAATTAGGTTTGTCGATGATATTGATGTGTGGGGCATTTCCGATTATTGGGCCACCCCGCTAGAATCAATTGGTCAACAAGCAGGCGATTGCGAAGATTTTGCGATTGCCAAATATGTGTTTCTAAAAGTGCTCAATGTTGATAATAGTCGCTTAAAGCTTACTTATGTCAGGGCCGAAATCAACAACGGCAGCACGCGCGCCTTAAGGGCGCATATGGTACTTAGCTACTATCAAACGCCGCAATCCGAACCACTTATCTTAGATAATTTAACGCCGGAAATTTTACCTGCATCCAGCAGAAAAGACTTATCCCCCATTTTTAGTTTTAACGACACAGGCTTGTGGGTGGGGTCTAGCAGTAAGCCCAAAGGAGAAGCGCAATCTAATTTATCCAGATGGCGCGATGTTTTATCTCGAATTAGGGCAAATGGAATAAAATAATTAATGTAAGGAAATGATTTATGTCTCTGAATAAAAAGCTGTGGTTTGCAATTGTCTATATCCTGATTCTCGCCTCAGGCGGCAGTTTCGTTTTAACTGCGCTGTTTACTAAATACTATTTAGAAGAGCAATTGCAGGTAAAAAACCTGGATAACGCCACCTCCCTGGCGCTATCCATGTCGCACCTGCAAAAAGATTCAGCCACTTTGGACTTGCTGATATCAGCACAGTTTGATTCTGGTCATTACCAATACATTGGCTTGTATGACCCAAACGGCAAATTGTTAACCCAGCGCGTGAATACCTATAGCAAGACCAAGGCGCCCGTGTGGTTTACCAAGCTGTTCCCTATTGAAGTGCAAGCCGGAACCGCTGAAGTGCAGGATGGCTGGAAACAGTATGGAACATTGAAACTGGAAAGCAGCTTGAGTTATGCATACGACAAGCTCTGGGAGTTGATATTACTGATTGCGGCCTGGTCAACCGCCATTGGGTTGATAAGCTGTTATGCCGGCAATCAAAGCTTACAAAGAGTGCTCAGGCCCTTGAAAGATATTGTGAATCAAGCCGAAGCAATCGGTGAGAGACGATTTATTACCATTGAAGAACCTGAAACCACGGAATTTAAAGTAGTGGTTGCTGCCATGAACAGCCTTTCGAATCGCATCAAAAATACGGTAGAAGCTGAATCGGCGCGCCTTGAGGAATTACAGTACAAGGCCAACTTTGATTATATTAGCGGCTTGATGAATCAACACTACTTCAGGACCGTTATTGACGCCAGCATCAGTCGTGAAGACTACTTCAGCCAAGGCGCACTGGTGGTTTCAAGGTTAACCAATCTTGCGCTTATCGACCAGACCTTGGGTTACGAAGAAACGAATGCCCTGCTCAAAAAAATCGGCAATACCCTGGAAAATGCTTGCTTAAGCCAGCCTACTCTTATTGCCGGCCGATTAAATGGTTCAGATTTCGCCATCTTTTCGAAAACACCAGTGGATGCCTACGTGCTTGGAAAGCAAATAAAAAACCTGTTAGAGAAAACCTATCATTTGGACCAAGCAAAGCTTAGCGGTCACTTTGTCACCGCAACAACGCCTGTTACAAAATTTGATTCATCCATGGAGTTGATTGCATTAGTAGATGGCGTGCTAGATCAAATCAGTGTTAATGATGAAAATATCCTGCACATTATTAATCAGGACGACGTGGCAAACTATATAGATGTTGGCCGCAATGAATGGGAGCGTTTATTGAACTCAGCCCTGGATAACAAAAGGCTTAAACTTGAGCACTATCCGGTCGTGAACCAAGCAGGCGAAATTATTCATTTTGAAAGTCCAGTAAGGTTACAGCTGGTAGAAAATGAGAAGTGGTTTTGTGCCGGAGAATTCATTACCTGGGCAACCCAGCTCAATTTGTTGAAAAGCATTGATGAGCTTGTGCTGGAAAATGCCATCGATTTGCTTGTAAAAGGCGCGCAGCCGATTGGTCTGAATATTTCCGCAAACACGATCTGCGATAAAAACTTTGTTAAAAAAGCGGTGGCATTGATTAAAGCACACCCAGGCGTTGCGTCTCGATTGTACTTGGAGATACCGGAACAAGGCACTTTCGACCATTTTTCCGAGTTCAAGACTTTTTGTAGCGCCCTCAAGGGTTTGGGATGCAATATAGGCATTGAGCATGTAGGCTCGCGCATTTCGCTATTGGGCGAGCTACACGATGTTGGCCTTGATTACATCAAGATTGATGCTTCCATTATTCGTGATATCGACACCAACGACGCCAATAAAACCTTGCTTAAAGGTTTGTGTATGATTGCGCATTCAATCGGCATACTGGCTATTGCCGAGGGCGTGCATACGGTGGATGAAATAGAAGCATTAAAACTGATAGGCCTGGATGGCATGACTGGCCCAGGAATTAAATTTACCTAGTTTGCGATTTGGTTAGGGCTTGCTTAGCAGGCGACTAATTTGGAATAAGCTCGCCACTCTTGAAATTACCGTTTAGCATCAATGCCAGCTGCAATCGATCTTTGGCGCCTAGGCGCTCAAAAATGGCAGCCAAATGCGCTTTAACGGTACGCTCCGTGATGCTGAGCACCCTGGCAATCTCTTTATTGCTAAGGCCTTTTGCCGCTTCAACCGCCACTTCTTTTTCGCGCTTGGTTAACTTTTCCAGCAAGCTCTGGACATACTCAGGCCGATTACCTGCCAGCTTAGTGGACACCTCAATTAAACGCTGCAGGAACTCCTGGCCTAACCATATGCCACCGTTGATAATAACCGTTTTAATTTCGTTTAATACAGTTGGCGCAGAGTAAGCATGGCAATAGCCTCTTGCGCCCAAACTCAGCGCATACAGCGATTCGGTGTGATTAGGCGTATTGGCTAGTACAACAATTTTTGCATTCTTGTAGTCTTTTAGAATACTGGCAACCATTTTGGACATCCACTGCTGCCTGTCTTCGTTCATGTGCAGCCAAAAAATAGCCTCGCCATCTTTGTTTGCCATCTCGGAAGAAAATGCTGCTGTCATAATAGAATCAGGAAAAGCTTCATTCCAGCTAGCCAAGCTTACCGTCAGTTTACTAATAAAAATATGCTGCATTACCAATACTTATCTTTCAGTAAACGCGTAAGACTTAGCTTTGATTACTGGCTTGAGTAAGTACGAGAGAATGGTTTTTTTACCGGTCAAAATATCCACTTGCGCAACCATGCCGGGAATAATGGGTAAACCTTTACCCAAGCTGGTTTGCAAGGTACGCACACGCACCACATAATAGGCATTGCCTTTTTCATCTACCGTTGAATTGGCGGCAATGCTTTCTACTTTGGCATCTAGCGTGCCGTAGATAGTGTAATCATATGCGGTTAATTTCACAACCGCATCTTGGTTAGGACGTAAAAACGCAATATCCTTGATTTCGACTTTGGTTTCCAGCACCAGCGCATCATCCGTAGGCACTACTTCCAGCACCTCTTTACCCGGCTGAATCACGCCACCTACCGTGTTGTAAAACAAGCGGCTGATGGTGCCGTTTACCGGTGATTTTAAAGTCGCCTGCTTTACCCTATCGGTTAAACCAACGCTGGTTTCTGTAATGCTATTGAGTTTTGCGGTGGTGTCGTTTAGCTCGGTACGCACTTTGCTGCGGAAGTTTTGCTCGGCTTCTACTACCTTGCGCCTGGCTTCGGAAATGGACACTTGAATACGATTACCCTGTGCGCGTGCTTGATCAATATCACCTCTTGCACGCGTCGCTTCACGCTCAAGCTTTAAAATATCAATTTCAGACACGGCACCACTGGCTAACAATGGCTTGTTTGCGGCCAGCTCTTTGGCTGCAGATTCATACGTCTTCTCAGCGATTTCACGTTTGAATTGCACTTCTATCAACTCTTTTTCGCGCTGCGATGTCTGGTCGCGAGCAATGCTTACAATCGAATTTAATTCATCCTGGCTGGCATTGTATAAAGCCTTTTCTTGCTCATACACTTGCGGCACTTCTGCTTGCACCACAGGCGGCGGATTAAAAACACCGCCTTCGGCCAACGCTTTTAAACGGGCCTGCTTGGCGATTAATGCCAAATACTGGCCTTTATTTTCCCGCAATGATGACACGGCACGGGTTTCGTCAATCTTGATCAACGGCATGCCCACTTTAACCAAATCGCCTTCCTTGACTAAAATCTCGGACACGATACCGCCATCTAAAGATTGAATTACCTGCACTTGGCGCGATGGAATCACCCTGCCCTCACCGCGGGTGACTTCATCTACTTTAGCAAACCAGGCCCACGCAAGAATCGCCAGCATAATCAATAAAATACCGTACAGCAGCTTGCGCGCCTTAAGCGGTTTCTGTTCTAAAATCGCTAGGTCGGCCTCTTCATTCCAGGCTAAATTATCACGCGTTTCCGTGGGCACGGCATGATTAACAAGCCAGTAAATGGGCGCCGTTAGCCAGGACTGCTTCTTTAAGAAGTTGTTAACCGCGCCGATGATATTAAATAGACTTTGACTCATACCCTTACCTGATACACTTTTTCACAGTGCTTTACCTATTTTTCCAGCACGTAAGGCATCAATCACTTGTGCTTTTGGTCCGTCAGCCACGATACGACCGGCGTCAATCACGATGATGCGGTCGGCTAAATCGAATAAACCGGTGCGGTGCGAAATAAGCACCACCGTTTTGCCTTGCGCAGCGTCCATCAGGCGTTTTTTAACCGCGTCTTCGCTAGAGTGATCCATAGCACTGGTGGGCTCATCCAGCAAAATGATGGATGGCTTGCCAATCAGCGCACGCGCGATACCAACGCCCTGCTTCTGGCCACCCGACAGCGTATCGCCACGTTCACCCACGCTTAAATCAAAGCCTTTCGGGTGTGCATTGATAAATTCGTCTATACCGCCAGCATGCGCGGCAGCTAACACCGTTGCATCATCCGCATGCGGCATGGTCACGGTTAAGTTATCGCGCATGGTGCCATAAAACAAATGCGTTTCTTGTTCTACGTAACCGACACAGCGCCGCAACTCAGCCGGGTCAATTTGGCGGGCATCAATGCCATCAATCAAAATGGCACCTTCTGTGGGCTGATAAAGCCCTAAAATCAGCTTGTGTATGGTGGTTTTGCCAGAGCCCATGCGCCCTAACAGCGCAACCCGCTCCCCGGCCTTGATTTTGAAAGAAACCTTGGTTAACGCGCTTTCCTCTGTATTGGGGTAACTGAAACTCACTTCTCTAAACTCAATATCTCCCCTGAAAGTTGGGCGCGACAAAAAGCTGGCATCTTGCTCACGTTCCACCGGCTTATTCATAATTTCGTCCAGCGATTGCAATGAGGTGGATGCGGTGTGATATTGGGTGAGCAAGCCCGCCGTTTGCGAAATGGGCACTAATGCGCGTGAAGAAAGCATGGTGCAGGCGATCAGCCCGCCCATGGTCAGGTCGCCACTGGTCACCAGGTACACACCCAATAGAATCAGGCTAACCGAGATGGTTTGTTGAATGGCACTGGAGCCGTTATGGATAGAAGAAGACAGCAGGCGCAATTTACTGCCTACTTCGGTTAGGTAGGTGGCGCTATGCTCCCATTTACGTTGCATGCCGCCTTCAATACCCAGGGCTTTAATGGTTTCCAAACCCACCAGGCTTTCAATCAATGTGGCGTTGCGTAGCGCGCCAGCGCGGTACATGGTTTCTGACAGTTCATGCATTTTGCTTTGCACACTAAAGGCGTAAAGCAGCATCACGATGGCCCCTACAATTACCGGAACCACCATCAGCGGTGCGATCCATGCCATCACGACAATAAAAATAATGCCAAAAGGTACATCAATCAAGGTGGTGATGGTGGCAGAGGTAATAAAATCGCGCACACTTTCAAATGAACGCAGATTGCTGGCAAACGAACCCACCGAATTAGGGCGCTGCTCCATGCGCAGCCCCAATACCTGCTGCATAATACGTGCGCTTAATTGAATATCGATGCGGGTGCTGGCCCAGTCCAAAAAATAGCCGCGCATGGTGCGCAAAACAAAATCGCCAAGCACAATCACCAATACGCCAATCGCTAATACCCACAAGGTTTCAATCGATCGGTTAGGTACCACGCGGTCATACACATTCATGGTAAATAATGGCATAGCCAATGCAAACACATTGACCACAAACGCAGCGACCATCACATCGCGGTAAATGCGTTTATTTTCGGCCAACGCACCCCAGAACCAGTGCCGTAGGCGTACCGTTCCCACCGCTGGTGCGCGTTTATCAAATACATACTTAGGTTTGGTGACAATAAAATAACCGGCATATTGTGCGGCGATTTCGTCTAAAGAAACCAATACCTCCGCATCGCCAAGCTCCGGGTAAATCACAGAGGCTTGATTGGCTTTTGCATCGATACTGACAAGCTGGCAAGCCTCATCGTTATGCAGCAATAACGTAACCGGTAAAAAAGCGCTACGAATTTGAGTGATGGGTTTTTTAAGAATGGTGACGGCAAGATTCGCGCGCTCAGCTGCTCTTTTAAACAAGGCAGGTGTCATTCTTCCGTTGCGTAATGGCAATCCGGCACTTAACGCATCTTTGGTTGTGGGAATATGATGCGTGCGGCAAGCCAGCAATAAGCAGCCCAACAAAGAGTCACTAGAGTTCACCTGCCCGTGCATCAAGCTGTCTAAATGGATGCTTTGCTCATTGCCAGCGCCAGAAGCCGCTTGTGGTTTATTTGGCTGAAGGCCACTTTGGCTATTCCCTTCCTGACTTGTGCTGTCCAGACCCATTATTTCAACCTGTTAAATTATTTCCTTAAACTAATGTATCAACATTTGGCGCACATTACAATTGCTAATCGGTTACCGTGCCCAATCCAGCTTAAAACCGCGTTAAATAAACGGTGTTAATTGCTACCTAGAAGGCTGTAAAATCATCTTCTTAAATAGGCTTGTTATTTTAATTTACTAACTATTTATTAGTGAACTAACAAATTAGCGCACATTGATACCATTCAACACAATTTTTAAATGGAAAGGCCATTCATTATATCGCTTGGTATTTTGTTCAAACTCAATATAAAACTATTGTGATGGCTCATATGGGGCTATATTGTAGATGTGCAATTTCAACCTAAGCAAAATATGAAGCGATACCAAAAAAAACCAATTAAGCTTTATTTGCCTGCTACTGTTTTATTGCTAGCCATTTTAATCACTTGTTATGCTTTTGATGCGCAAGCGCTAGAAAATTCGAAGTCCAGCACCAAGCTACAGCAAGTTAACCTCCAATTAAAATGGAAACACCAGTTTCAATTTGCTGGCTATTATATCGCCCAATCCAAGGGCTTTTACCGGGATGAAAACCTTAAAGTTAATATCGCCGAAGGTGGCCACAAAAGAGTAGCCACCGCGATGGTTGCCAGTGGCCAGGCGCAATATGGGATAGGTGACTCGGCCATTTTGGTGGATTTTGCCAATGGCAAACCCTTGGTCGTGCTCAGTGCAATATTCCAACACTCCCCCTACATCCTGCTGACCAGAGCCGATTCCAACCTCAAGCGCCCTTCTGATTTGATCGGTAAACGTGTGATGTTATCTGGCGACCAGGGTGCAGACGAATTTAAAGTGATACTTAAAAATGAAGGTATTGCGATAGATAAAATTGATGCGCTGAATCAATCTTGGAACCTGCAGGATTTAATCGATGGCAAGGTAGACGCCGTTTCGGCTTACATTTCGGTTGAGCCGAATTACCTGCGTGCCAAGGGAATTGAGCCGGGCATTATCCATAGCGTTAATTATGGTATCGATTTCTATGGTGACACCTTATTTACCAATCGCCACGAACTGGAAACAAACCCTAAGCGGGTTGATGCATTTATCAGGGCCAGCCAAAAAGGATGGAATTATGCACTCGCGCATAAAGAAGAGGCCGCTGATTTAATTCTGCAAATGGATGGCGTGCGTGAGCGTGGAATCAGCAAAGAATTACTGCTGGCTGAAGCAAGGGATATGGAAGCGCTTATCCTTTCTGACATTATTGAAGTTGGGCATATCAACCCGCTGCGCTGGCAAAGCATTGCCAGGGAGCTGAGTAAAACCACACTCATCAAAGAAGACATTGATTTAACGGATTTCATTTACGCACCCAGTAAAACAACCGGGCTTTCCAAACAAGATACCGCAATGGCCACATTTGTTTTAGCGGCTGCTTTATTAAGCATTGCTGTTTGGTATTTCAGGACGCGAAAAAAGATCCGCATCAATGCAGAAAAACTGCAGCGCAGCGAGGATTTACTGAAAATCGCCAGCAACCTGGCTCAGCTAGGTGGTTGGGATCTGGAATTAAAAAATAAGCGCATGACCTGGTCTGATGAAGTGGCGCTATTGCATGATATGCCGCCTGGCAGTATTCCGACGCTTGAATCAGCAAGCGGCATGATCGCGCCGGAATGGCGTGAGCAGATGACAAAAAACCTGGACCAATGCATTGCAAACGGCACACCGTATGATCAAGAGTTTCAAAAAATTACCGCCAAAAACCGCCATATATGGGTGCGCTCAGTAGCGCAACCGGTTCGCAATCAAGACGGCAAAGTCATCCGTATCCAGGGCGCTTTTCAAGATATTTCCAAGTACAAAAATTTAGAACTGTTTAATAACCAGCAGTCTTCAATCCTGGAAAATATTGCTTCTGGTGCACCTTTAACTAAAGTACTGGATGAGTGCGTCAAGCTGATTGAGAGTAAATACCCGGAACTTATTTGTGTCATTAACCTGTTGGATGAAAGTGGCCTGCACTTAAAAACAGGTACCGTTATTAATATGCCTGCAGACTACATTGATGCGATCAATGGCTTGAAAATAGGCGCAGACGCTGGCTCATGTGGCACCGCCGTTTATGAAAGGCGCGAAATCATCGTTGCCGATATTGCAAATGACCCGATATGGAAACACCACAAAGAAATTGCGCTTAAGCATCATCTTTTAGCATGCTGGTCATGGCCTATTTTTTCAAGCAAAGGGCTGGTGATTGGTACTTTTGCTGCCTATTCCAAACAAATTGCCGCTCCGCTGGACGAGCAAGCTCAACTGATACGGTCAATTACCAAAACGGTTGGCATCGCCATTGAAAAAGATAAGACTTTTGAACAGATATATTTGCTGGAATCGGCCATATCAAGGTTGAACGATATTGTGTTGATTACCCATGCAGAACCAATTGGCGACCCGGGCCCGATTACCGTGTATGTGAATGATGCATTTGAAAGACGCACCGGCTTTAGTAAAGAGGAGATTATTGGCCACTCGCCCCGTATTTTGCAAGGCCCAAAAACCGATAAAGTGCAGCTAAAACGCATACGCGACGCGCTGGAAAAGTGGGAACCAGTCAGGGCGGAATTGATTAACTACACCAAAAGCGGTGAAGAGTTCTGGCTAGAACTGGATATTGTGCCCATTGCTGATGCAAGCGGCTGGTACACCCACTGGGTCGCGATTGAGCGCGATATTTCCAAACGCAAAGCCAATGAGCTGGAAATGCTCAGGCTTAACAGGGCGTTGCGCTTATTGAGCTCATGCAACGAAGTAGTGATGCGGGTCAAAGATGAGCATCAACTCATCAGTGAGATCTGTAAGCTGGCCGTTGAGATCGGCGGCTACAGCATGGCCTGGGTCGGTTATGCGCAGCATGATGAAAACAAGTCGATTGTGCCGGTAGGAAGTTATGGCACTAAAGGTGAGTTCCTCAATCAGTTAAATCTAAGCTGGTCTGAGGATAATGTGCGGGGCAAAGGGCCAGGCGGTAAAACCATTCGTGACTGCAAAACCATCATTGTTGAAGATATCAGCAAGGACCCCAGTTATCCCGCCACAAAAGAAGCCCACCAAGAGGGCTATTTTGGCCTGATTTCATTACCCCTTGTAGAAAACGGGCAATGTTTTGGTTTGCTGGCCATGTATGAAACCGAAGTTCTGGCCATTCCTGCTGAAGAGATCAAGCTGTTAGAAGAAATAGCCGACGATCTGGCATTTGGCATCGCCAATATTCGCTCAAAAATTGAACAGGAAAAAATGCAGGCGGCGGTTAGCCGGGTCGCCTCAAGCGTGTCAATGTCAACGGGCAACCAGTTTCTGGAACAGCTTGTGCAAAACATGGTGATTGCCTCTGACGCGGATGCGGGATTTATTGCAACCCTTTCACCGGATGCGCAATTAACAGCCAGCACTATCGTTGCGATTGTAGACGGCGTATTGGTTGATAATTTAACCTACGACTTAAATAAAAGCCCATGCAATCAATTGCTTAAATCCGAGCATTTCGTGTTATCCAAAGCCACTTCAAAATGTTTTCCATCCGACACCATGGTTTTGTTAGGCATGAAAGACTATGTTGGCCAGCGCCTGATCAACAATAAAGGCAAAATAATCGGCATGATTTTCGTCATGAAACGTGAGATTTTTAAACATGACGAATTTACCGTTTCTACCATCAAGATATTTGCTACTAGGGCATCCGCAGAAATCGAACGCCAAAATTATGACCGCCATATCAGTGAACAGGCATCGCTACTGGATAAAGCGCAAGACGCCATTATTGTAAGGGGCATGGATTACCGCATACAGTTCTGGAATAAAGGCGCTGAGCGGCTTTATGGCTGGACGGAGAGCGAAGCGTTAGGTCAATCGATTGTGGATTTAATTTATACGGACCAATCGGTTTTTTATGAGTGCGATAAAACATTACATGAAATGGGTGAATTTAGCAGAGAAGTCACCCAAAAGCGCAAAGACAAAAGCGAGCTATTTGCTGAGGTACGCTGGACTTTAGTCAAAGACGATATGGGGCAAGCAGTTTCGGTGCTTTGTATCAATACAGATATTACACAACGCAAAGTGGCCTCTGAAGAAATCCAATATATGGCGTTCTATGATGCCTTGACCAAACTACCTAATCGCTTATTGTTACAAGACCGGCTCAAACATGCTTTAGTCAGCAGCGCTCGCAGCGATAAATATGGTGCGCTGCTGTTTATTGACATTGATAACTTCAAGACGATTAATGACACGATGGGACATGCGGCTGGTGACATCCTGCTGCAAAAAATCGCCAATCGCCTGCAAAGTAACACGCGTGATAGTGATACGGTTTCCAGGCTAGGTGGTGATGAATTCATTATCATGATTGAAGAACTGCATGTTGAATTGAAAGATGCCGCAATCTTGAGCAAAGTGTTTGCAGAGAAGCTGGTTAAACTGTTTGAGGAATCTTTTGATATTGACAGCCACAAACATTACAGCAGCCCAAGCATAGGCATTACTTTATTCAAAGGCGAAACCCAGTCTGTGACTGAATTATTGAAACAGGCCGATCTAGCCATGTACCAATCCAAGGCCGCGGGTCGTAACACGCTTAGATTTTACGATCCACAAATGCAAACCGCGGTCAGCAATCGCGTTGAGATAGAGATTGACCTGCGCCAGGCTTTAGCAAAAAATGAATTTTTACTGCACTACCAACCGCAAATGAACTCTCAGGGCGAGTGCATAGGTGCGGAAGCCTTGCTGCGTTGGGTTAGCGGCAAAAAAGGCATGATTTCGCCCGCTATTTTCATCCCGCTGGCTGAAGAAACCAGGCTGATTTTACCGATTGGTGAATGGGTGCTGGTTAAGGCTTGCGAAACGCTGAGTAAATGGGGCGAAATACCCGAAATGGCGAATGTGCAACTGGCTGTTAATGTAAGTGTGCACCAGTTCCGCTCCCCTAATTTTGTTGACCAAGTGTCAAAAATTGTTAAATCCGCCCGCATTAACCCGGCTAGATTAAAATTAGAATTAACCGAAAGCATTTTTGTGGAAAATTTGGACGATATCACTTTTAAAATGGTGGCGTTAAAAGAGCAAGGCATTGCCTTCTCATTAGATGATTTTGGCACTGGCTATTCTTCACTGTCTTACCTTAAACGTCTACCCTTTAACCAGCTTAAGATCGACCAATCATTTATTCGCGATGTGCTAACAGACAGCCATAGTGCCACCATTACGCGCAGTATTATTACTTTAGCAAAAAGCTTGGGGCTGGAAGTGATTGCCGAAGGCGTTGAGCTTATTGAGCAAAAGGAGTTTTTAGTGAATGAAGACTGTCATTTATATCAAGGCTATCACTTTAGCCGACCGTTGCCTTTAGACAAATTAGAGAGTTTCGTCAAAGATTTGGCGAAGCATTAAACTGTATTTCTCACGACATTCACGCTCAATAGGTATTGTTATTTAGGAGCTAAAAATGCAGATACATTCAAGTGAATATGAGGCAAGGCGGATCAATTCCGTCAGGAATCTAGACATACTAGACACCCCGCCCGAATCGGATTATGACGAACTAGTCAAATTAGCGGCATTGATATTTCATGTGCCGATATCAACGGTCAGTATTGTCGATTCCCACCGGCAATGGTTCAAAGCCGCTATTGGCTTAGCTATGAGAGAAACTGCCAGGGACATTTCCTTTTGCACCCATGTGGTCGACCAGAACGACAACCTGATAGTTGAGAACGCCAGGGAAGATCCACGCTTTGCACGCAATCCATTGGTGATAGAAGGACCCATGCTGGCTTTTTATGCGGGCGTACCTCTACGCACATCCGACAACAACGCCATCGGCACGTTTTGCATCATGGATAAAACGCCGCGCAAGTTTTCAGCCCAAGAGCTGGAAACCCTTAAAGTGCTCGCCAATCAGGCAATGAAACTATTAGAGCTGAGGATTGAACGTAAGAAACTACGTGAAAGTGAACAGCGCTGGAAGTTTGCCCTGGAAGGTTCTGGCGATGGCCTCTGGGATTGGGATATCCATTTAGACAGAGTTGTCTTTAGCAAGCAATGGAAAGAAATGCTGGGCTATGCAGAAAACCATCCCATCTACAATTTTGAAGACTGGCGCCAGATGGTGCACCCGGAAGACATCTCGATGGCTATGCAGAGTGTGGAGGATTGCCTGAGTAAAAAAACGGATTCCTACCGCGCAGAGTTCAGGTTGCTGTGCCAGGATAAAAGCTGGAAATGGATATTATCCAGGGGCATGGTCGTGACATGGGCTAATGACGGCACCGCACTAAGAATGGTGGGCACACACAAAGACATATCACAACGAAAATTATCTGAAGAGATTATCTGGAAACAGGCCAATTTCGATACGCTGACTGGCTTGCCCAATCGCCGGATGTTTTTTGACCTTTTAGAAAAAGAAATAAAAAGAAGTGCGCGTACCAGGCAAAGTTTTGCATTGATGTTTATCGACTTAGACGGCTTTAAGCTGGTGAATGACAATTTTGGCCACGAAGTGGGTGATACATTATTGATTGAGGTTTCAAAGAGGATTAACGATTGTGTCCGCGAATCCGATACGGTGGCCCGATTAGGTGGCGATGAGTTCACAACCCTGATTATTAATCTTTCTAACGAATCGGACGCGGTAAAAATTGCCGAAAAAATATTAAGCTCAGTCAATCAGGCATTTGTACTGGGCCCGCACAAAACCTACCTATCTGCCAGCATTGGCATATCCATTTATCCGGATCACAGCACAAAAGCAAATGTACTGGTCAGCAAAGCGGATAACGCGATGTATAGGGCAAAAAACAAAGGCAAAAATGCTTGGCATCTTTTTAATGGGGCTGATGTGTAGTTGGAGGCGCGAGCCGGAGTCGAACCGGCCTAAACGGCTTTGCAGGCCGCGGCATAACCGCTTTGCTATCGCGCCTTGAAGAACAGCATTTAATTGAATAATTAGATGCCTGAAACTAAAACGGCGAAAGCATGCATGCATTCGCCGTATCAGTTATTATTTGGAGCGGGAAACGAGACTCGAACTCGCGACCTATACCTTGGCAAGGTATCGCTCTACCAGCTGAGCTATTCCCGCGTCGTTAAGACAGCCAGCATTATAGCGGTTTTCGGGACAGCGTCAAGACTAAATCCACTAATTAATCACTAAAGCACACGATTAATTTTTTAACAAAAATCTTACTGAATCGATTCCTTAAGATGCGGCCAAGCGGCTTTAAGATAATAAGCCATTGATAACAATGTTAAAAAAGCAGCAAAAATGATCAAAATCTGGCCAATAAATTTGGTATTAAAATCACCTAATGCGCCTAAATTTAAACTGTCGTAATACAGCAATAAAAATATCGCAATCATTTGTGCCGCCGTTTTCACTTTACCGATGGTTGCCACCGCCACATTACTGCTTTTACCGGTGCCCGCCATCCACTCACGCAAGGCGCTGATAGCGATTTCGCGGCCAATAATAATCAGGGCAATTACCGCGCCTATGCGTTCAAACTCAACCAGCACAATCAAAGCGGCTGCCACCATGAGTTTATCGGCAACCGGGTCTAAAAAAGCACCGAAATTTGAGGTTTGATTAAATTTACGCGCCCAAAACCCGTCCAGCCAATCGGTAAATGCCGCCAGCGCAAATACCCCAGCGGCGGTGGCGTTTACCCAATGCGCAGGAAAAGCAGCCAATGTCATGGCACTTTTCGGCAAATAAAAGATACCGACGAACACAGGAATCAGCGCGATTCGTAACACAGTTAGAATATTGGGGATGTTCCACAACATATTATTTTTTATACTTTAATTAAAGTTAAGGATGCCTATATAAATTTAAGCGTTTAAGTCAAACAAGGCGCAATAAAAAATAATGACGCTGCATACGGTTTATATGTAAGGAATTATTTTTTATGATTAACGCAGCGTGACGATAAAGATTGAATTTATAGAAATATCCTTAATGTAGTTGTTCATAAATTTTAATTGCCAATGCCTGGCTAATACCTTCCACCTGGGCAATTTCGTCCATACTAGCACTTTTCACCCCATCTAATCCACCAAAGCGCGTCAGCAGGGCTTTACGGCGTTTTGCGCCTACGCCTTCTATGTCTTCTAGGCTGGATGTGATACGCGCTTTGGCACGTTTAGCGCGGTGCCCCGTAATGGCAAAGCGATGCGATTCATCGCGAATCTGCTGCAATAGATGCAAGCCCTGATTATCTTTTTCCAGGTTAAGCATCTCACCTGTGTCAGAGAAAATCATGGTTTCCAGCCCTGGCCTGCGCTCTTCACCCTTGGCAATACCCACCAGCAGAATGTCTTCTAGTCCAACTTCCTGCATGACTTCAATCGCCACACCCAACTGGCCTTTGCCGCCATCAATAAAAATTAAATCTGGCCGCACGCCCTCACCTGCCGCCACTTTTTTATAGCGCCGTGTCAGCACATCGCGCATCGCGGCATAATCATCGCCTGGGGTAATGCCAGTGATGTTATAGCGCCGGTATTCACTATTCTGCAGATTGCCCTTATCAAACACCACGCAACTGCCCACCGTCGCCTCACCCATGGTGTGACTAATATCAAAGCATTCGATACGCTCAGTGGTTTCAGGAAGATTCAATGCTTCGCGTAGCGCAATCAAGCGTGCTTCCTGGTTGCTGGCGGCGGCCTGCTTTTGCGTCAGCGCCAGCTCGGCATTGGTTTGCGCCATTTTCAGCCAGACGCGCTTATCACCGATGGCATTGGTGATGATCTTGATCTTGCGGCCAGATTGCTCGCTGAAAGCCAATTCAAAGGTTTTAGTATCCACTTCCGCGCCGCACACAATCATGGGCGGCGTATTTTGCGCCACATAATGCTGGGTTAAGAAGGCTTCTACCGTTTCCACCAAATCGGCGTCCTGGGTATTTTTTGGCATAAAGCTCTTGTCACCCAAATGCCGCCCGCCGCGAATCATCACCAGGTTGATGCAATGCTGGCCCTGGATATTGGCACAGGCAATCACATCGGCATCCGACACGCTAAAATCGCTGACAAACTGTTTGGCTTGCACCTGGCGCAAAGCCTGCATGCGATCCCTGAACACCCCCGCCATTTCGTATTCCTGATTCGCCGCTGCAGTATTCATTTTGTCGCCTAAAGCATTCATCACCTCATTAGTCTTGCCTTCTAAAAACATGGCAGCATGATTTACATCGTGCGCGTAGTCTTCTGCTGAGATGTAGTTCACACAAGGTGCCGTACAACGCTCGATTTGGTATTGCAAACAGGGACGGCTGCGGTTGGCAAACACGGTATTTTCACAAGTACGTAATTTAAAGACTTTTTGCAGAAGCTGGATACTTTCACGCACGGCGAAACTACTGGGGAAAGGCCCAAAATAGCGGCCACCTTTGCGTTGCGCACCGCGGTGAAAGGCCAAACGGGAGAATTTATCGCCAGTGAGTGTGATATAGGGATAAGACTTGTCATCACGAAACAGGACGTTGTAACGTGGCATCAAACCTTTGATGAGATTATTCTCTAACAGCAAAGCCTCTGCTTCGCTTCTGGTTACCGTCGTTTCAATCTTGACGATATTACTGACCATCATGCGCGTACGCGGGCTGGGTAGGTTTTTATTAAAATAGCTGGAAACACGCTTTTTAATATCTTTGGCTTTACCCACGTAGATGACTTCATCTGTGGCGTTAATCATGCGATAAACGCCTGGCAGATTGGGCAGGTTTTTTAAAATTGGCTTGGGGTCAAACATGCCAATATTTTAGCACCGACTCAGCGGTTTATATCGCTTCATTCATCCAGCAACTGCCCGCCTATCGCCCAATCCTCATAGGGCACTTCTTCAAACGTGATATAGGTATAAGACTTTGGCTTATGCGCCACGCGTTCAAGGGTTTCGGTAATTTCCTTGGCGATCTGGGCTTTTTGTTCGCGGCTGACTTCGCCTGCTAGCTTGATATTGACGTAGGGCATTGCGTTCTCCTTAAAAAGAATGAATGGGACTGACTAACCATTTTTGTATGAGGTCCAGATATCTTTGCTGAGCTTGATGGTCACGACCAGAATCAACAGCGATATAAAAATAGATAATATAGGATCGATCAATAACCATCCGGTAAAGTAGATTACCGCGCCTGCCGCCACTGCCGCTACCGACCCCAATAAATCGCCCATCACGTGCAGATAAGCGGCGCGTTTATTGTGGTTATGTTCGGCACCGTGCGCATGGCCATCGTCGCCATGCAGCATCTTCAATACCATTAAGTTCACCACCAAGCCTGCCAGTGCAATGAATATGACATAGCCGCCGGTGACTAGTTGCGGATGGTTAAACCGTTGTATGGCTTCAATGATAATATAAGTCACCACGGCAAACATCAGGATGACATTGACCACAGAAGCGGCAATTTCAAGGTGGCTTTGCCCGCTAGCATGTCGGTGCGTACCGGGCTTGGCCGATACAAAAGCGGCAAACCATGCCAATCCAAGTGCAAATAGATCCGAAAACATATGCCAGGCGTCACTTAACAAAGCCAGTGAATTGGTCCAGATACCGCCAAAAAACTCAAGCAGCGCAAACGCGAAAATCAGGAAAAATGGAATGGCATAGATACTATTAGGCAGCGATTTTGTTTGATGCAGTTCTTTATCATGGTGAGCTTGGTGATGATGGTGCTTATCCATAGGGGTTTTCTGACTATTTAAATTGAAATTATTTAACCAATCATACAAGAAATCGCGGCTTTGCCTCTATAATTTTGCCATGCAAAATAAAGCAGTATTGTTATGTTAAGTTACCGCCACGCCTTTCACGCCGGCAATCACGCCGATGTATTGAAGCATTATGTTTTAAGCCTGGTACTGGATTATTTTAACCAGAAAGCGGCGCCTTATTGGTATATAGACACGCATGCTGGCGCGGGCATGTATGCATTAAACGGTGAGTTTGCACAAAAGAACGCAGAGTTTGAAACAGGTATTGCGCGCTTATTAGCAGCCAAAAACCTACCAGAATCAATGGCCGAGTATGTAACCCTTACCCAGCAATACAATCAAAACAAAGGTTTACCGCTATACCCCGGCTCGCCCAAAATTGCCGATTCGCTGATACGCTCTGCCGACAAAATGCGCCTGTTTGAGCTGCACCCCAATGATTTCACCTTGCTAATGGAAAACTTCAGTAACCAAAATGGCAAATTGGATGCTGCGGTAAAGATTGCGCAGCAGGACGGTTTTGCCGGCATTAAAGCCTGTTTGCCACCGCCGACTAAACGCGCCGTGGTGCTAATCGACCCGCCATATGAGTTGAAAGAGGATTACCAGCGTGTAGTGGATTGCATACAAGACAGCCTAAAGCGCTTTGCCACCGGCACCTATATGATTTGGTATCCATTATTACAGCGATCAGAACCTGAACAAATGCTGGAAAATCTGCAAAAACTCCAGCTTAAAAACTGGCTTAACGTTCAACTGACCGTGCAATCACCCAGCCCAAAAGGTTTTGGCATGCACGGTAGCGGCATGTTTATTGTGAATCCGCCTTATATACTGCCTAAGCTACTCAATGAATCCATGCCGGTTCTGACTGATTTATTAAGCCTGGATGACAAGGCGCATTATGAAGTCACAAGCCACATAACATAAGGGCGCCTCTATCAATATAAGTTTCTAAGTTAAACAAGGCGAGAGTGAAAAATAATGACGCAGCATATATGTGATATGTAAGGAATTATTTTTTATGAGCAACGCCGTTTAAAAACGAAAATTGTATTGATAGAGATGCCCATAAGGTAAAATGCGCGTAGTACTTTTTAGTCTTTTAGGAAATCGAATGCAAACAAAAACCAAGCCAAGTTCTGGTGAATACAAACAAGGCAATATTATGTCGAATATTTTATTTGGCAGCCGCTGGTTACAACTACCGCTTTATTTAGGCTTGATTATCGCGCAAGCCGTTTATGTGTTCTTCTTCGGCATCGAGCTGGTGCATCTGGTACAAAAATCCATGCACCTGGTAGAAGCGGATATCATGTTGATTGTATTGGGTTTAATCGATGTAGTGATGATCTCAAACTTGCTGATCATGGTGATCGTGGGTGGTTATGAAACGTTTGTTTCGCGTTTGAACCTGGCTGGCCACCCGGATGAACCGGACTGGCTATCGCATGTGAATGCCAACTTGCTGAAAGTGAAACTGGCTACGGCAATTATTGGTATTTCATCGATTCACTTGCTTAAAACGTTTATCAATGCAGAAAACTTGACTGATAAGGTCTTGATTTGGCAAACCGTTATCCACATGACTTTTGTGTTTTCTGCGGTGGCTATCGCCTATATCGACAAGCTAATGACGCACAGCGAAGTAAAGCATTAATATAATTGCTGGATAACAGGTGCGTTTGTATCCGTCAAACGCACCGAAAAATTGTGCACCGCGATGGTTTTTTCATTTTCGGTTTTGATAATCACCCGCCAATCGCCAGCTGCCGGATTGGTTTTATAGGTGTAGCCCCTAAAACCATTGTAGCGGCCACCACTCACACTAAAACTTGCCCTTGATTGTAATACCCAGCCTTGTTTGGTATGCCGTTGCCAATCGTGGAACAGCTTGGTTTTTAAACCGGCTGGCGCAAAGATGGTTGAGAAGCAATAGATACGCTCACCACCGTGTATTCGCAAATCATCGCCAGCCTTACGCCAGAATTTCCACCATGGTGCTTTGGGTTGGCTTAACTGATATTGTGTACCCGTTTTTCCCCCTGGCACTTTTTCGATGGAATAAGCCATCGCAATATCACGTTTAACCAGCGGCACGGGTGGGATCATATCCACCGCGTAAGCCAGCATCAATAAGCCAGCAATCACAGAAACCGGCCAGATATTACCTAAGTGATTCGGCGTTTTGGTATATAACCAGTAAGCCAAAACAGCACCCAGTAAAGTGCTTAGATAAAACCAGATGCTTAATACGCTACCGAGTAAAAACGGCAAGGCAAAGTTGAACAGCAGCATGGCGCACAAACCAAATAGTGCCCAACTGACGGTAAAGCGCCGGTACTGATCTTCCAGAAACTCATTGGCGACCAGCAAGCAAGCCAACAACAAAGACATGAGCCAGGCCAGCCAATGGCTGGAGCTTTTAAAATACAAGATAAAAAGCGCGCTTAGCAGGCTGCCAAATAGAAATTGCAGCAGGAAATAAGGCCAGCGCGAAGTGACAAGCGCATAGAGGCGCGTAGGCAGTTTGGCTGGCTCAACCAGGATAAAGCTGGGACGGCTGGTGATAAACAGGATCAAGGCAGCTGCCAGTAAATAACCGGCAAAGATAATCAAGTCGGAGGCTGCCACATTGCGGCCAATCGTCATTGCATCCCAGGCGAATCCGGCGAAAAAGAAAATCGCCGGCAGATAACGGCCCAGCTTGCTGATGTGATTAAAAATATTGCGCAATGATATAGCCTATAACGATACCGGTAATCAGTGCGATGGTGAGGCCTCTGTAAGTCAGCACATCCTTGCTGTATCCGCGTTTGATGGCAATGTACGAAATCACGTATCCTACGGCATTGAGCAGCCAGATAAAACCGATGCTGAGTATTTTGACAAGGACAGGTCCAACAAACGGTATCAAGCCCAGCACGCCGACAAGCCACGCAAATGCACCTGATAACAAGCCAATCAGTACAGTTGAACCCAGAATGACTTTGTGGTCAATCTGGTAGCGGTATCCGGCATAAACCAGTGCAATCAAAACCAAAAGGATTGGCAGCATATAGCGCCAATCCTTCCAGTTGAACTTACCGAACGGGTTTTTCTCGTTATTTTTAACCATCCACTACTATACCGCTTCAGCAATCGGAATTACTTTTTTTCCACTGCTAAGGGTATCTAATGCTGCTTTGTATTCGGTCATCTGGTCAAAATTCAGGTATTTATAGATTTCTGCCGTATTTGCCAGCTTGTTGCCTACCGTTTCCATATACTCGGCATGGCTAGGCATACGGCCTAATTTAGCGCATACCGCCGCCAGTTCAGCTGAGCCCAGGTAAACACGGGCGTCTTTACCCATGCGATTATCAAAGTTGCGGGTTGAGGTTGAAAATACGGTGGCTTTATCGGCCACGCGCGCCTGGTTACCCATGCACAGGCTGCAGCCTGGTATTTCAGTGCGCGCACCGGCGATACCGAATACCGAATACACGCCCTCATCACGCAATTGCGCCTCATCCATGCGCGTTGGCGGTGCGATCCATAAGCGGGTTGGAATATTTCCCGTGCCTTCCAGCACTTTTGCCGCGGCGCGATAGTGGCCGATATTGGTCATGCAGCTACCGATAAACACTTCATCGATCTTGTCACCGACCACCGCTGACATTGGCTTGATATCATCCGGGTCATTCGGGCAAGCCACCAATGGCTCGGTAATCGTTGCCAGGTCGATTTCAATGATATGTGCGTACTCCGCATCGGCATCCGGTTGCAGCAAGTTTGGTTTTGCCAACCATGCCTGCATATTCTCGATACGGCGTTGCAAAGTGCGTGCATCTTCATAGCCGTTTTCTATCATATTTTGCATCAGCACGATATTGGATTTCAAAAATTCAATCACCGGCGCTTCGGATAATAAAACGGTACAGCCATTAGCAGAGCGCTCGGCGGACGCATCGGCAAACTCAAACGCCTGCTCTACTTTTAGATCCGGCAAGCCTTCAATCTCTAAAATGCGGCCGTTAAATACGTTTTTCTTATTGGTCTTACCAACCGTCAATGTGCCTTCTTGAATGGCCGCATAAGGAATTGCATTCACCAGGTCACGCAAAGTAATACCCGGCTGCATTTCACCTTTAAATCTGACTAGTACCGATTCCGGCATATCCAGCGGCATCGCCCCTGTAGCAGCCGCGAAAGCTACCAGGCCAGAACCGGCAGGAAATGAAATACCGATAGGAAAGCGTGTATGCGAATCGCCGCCAGTACCAACCGTATCCGGCAGAATCAAGCGATTCAACCAGGAATGGATCACGCCATCGCCCGGGCGCAAGGAAACGCCGCCGCGGCTAGACATAAATTCCGGCAGGCTATGTTGCAGCTTGATATCGACCGGTTTTGGGTAGGCCGCGGTATGGCAGAAGCTTTGCATCACCAAGTCACTGCTGAAGCCTAGACAAGCCAATTCTTTCAATTCGTCACGCGTCATGCCGCCGGTCGTGTCTTGCGAGCCGACCGTTGTGGCTTTTGGTTCGCAGTAGGTATTCGGGCGTACGCCAGTGCCTTCAGGCAAGCCACAAGCACGGCCGACCATTTTTTGCGCCAGTGTATAGCCTTTATTTGAAACAAGGGATGGCGTTGCTTTAATAAAGATTTCGGTTTCAGGCAAGTTTAAAGCCTTGCGTGCATTGGCCGTTAGGCCGCGGCCAATAATCAATGGAATACGGCCACCGGCGCGGACTTCATCTGGAATAGTGACAGGGTTCAGCTCAAACGTAGAGATGACTTCACCGGTCTCATTCAACACTTTTCCTTCATAAGGGAAAACGGTGATTTCATCGCCGGTTTGCATTTTGGATACGTCGCACTGGATCGGCAAAGCGCCAGAATCTTCTGCGGTGTTGAAGAAAATCGGCGCGATCTTGGCGCCCAATATCACGCCACCCGTGCGCTTATTCGGGATATTGGGAATATCGTTGCCCATAAACCATTGCACAGAATTGATTGCCGATTTGCGTGAAGAGCCGGTACCGACGACATCACCCACATACACCAGCGGCATGCCTTTGTGCTTCAGGCTTTCAATCTTGTTTAAACCATCCGGCATTTTATTGATCAACATGGCTTTAGCATGTAAAGGAATATCAGGGCGACTCCAGGCGTCTTGTGCAGGGCTTAGGTCATCGGTATTGGTTTCACCATCCACTTTAAACACAACCATTTTCAGCTCTTTGGCCAGCACTGGCTTACTGGTGAACCATTCGGCATTGGCCCAGGATTCCATCAGCTTTTTGGCATGTGGGTTGCCATTTTTCATCAATACATCCACATCATGGAAGGCATCGAACATTAAAATAGTATTGCTTAATGCAGTCACCGCATGTGCTGCCATCGGTGTGCTTAATAGCTCTACCAAGGCTTGCACGTTATAGCCACCTAGCATGGTGCCCAATAATTGCACGGCTTTTTCCGGGCTGATAACGGGTGAAGTAGCCGTACCTTTGGCAATATCGGCTAAAAACGCGGCTTTTACATATGCAGCAGTGTCTACGCCTGCTGGCGTTTGATTCTCAAGTAAGTCCAGCAATTGAGCTTCGTCAGATTTGGCAGGATTTTTAAGTAACTCAACCACGCTAGCAACTTGCTCTGCTGACAGTGGTAATGGTGGAAGTTGAACTGCTGCGCGCTCTTGCACATGCGTTTGGTAGGCTTTTAACATGATTATTTCAGGCTCGTTAATAAATTAATCGTTTGGGCATTTCTATAAATTCAAGTTTCGTCGTTACACGGCGTTATTCATCAAAAACAATTCCTTGCATATGAATATATGCGGCGTCATTACTTTTAATCGCGCCTTATTTAACTTACAAAACTGGATTTACAAAGACACCCACATTATAAACCAGCCCAAATCGTCAGTCGTTTCACACGTGTAACATGTTGGTATAAAACGCTTAAAAATTGAAGCTAGTAAGTTTTATCTGTATATAACTCTTTAGCAAATGGTGTGCTACAGCTTTTACCGCTGGCAGATGCTTCCCATTTATCTAATAAATCTTTTTGGTATTCGCTGCCATGTATCGCAACCAAGTAGGCACGCACTTCGAATACGTCGGCAAAGCCGTTTTTATCGGTATCCATCTTGGCGATATTTTCTTCTACCGTAGGGCCAGTGTACCTACCGTTTTTATCGGTTAAATAATCCAGTACGCTTACCGTTTCTGCGCCAGCGGTTTCTGTACTAAGCGCAACATCAACCGCACTCGCTGCCGTGGCTATAAATAATAATAAAATAGCGGTGGCGGCTTGTAACAATCTGACTAAAACCTTATCTATCGTCAATTTAGAAGTTTTCATCATCTCATTCACCTTTGTTTATGCCATCACCATTATGACTGATGTTATACCTAAAAGTGCATGGTCATCTGTGACTTAAGGCACATGATACTGCTTTATTTTCGCCACCTTATCTAAGATAAAGCGGTAATTTCAATGACTTTTTGTTTGGCAATTTTATCCTGCCAAATGGCAGGGCCGGTTTTGTGTACCGATTCGCCCGTGGCACTGACTGCGACGGTTACAGGCATATCCACCACATCAAATTCATAAATCGCTTCCATCCCCAAATCGGCAAAAGCGACTACCCGCGATTTTTTAATGGCTTTGCTCACTAAAAATGCCGCACCGCCGACTGCCATCAGGTACACAGACTGATATTTTTTAATCACGGCCAGCGCTTCATCACCACGCTCGGCCTTGCCGATGCTGCCCAGCAGATTAAGCTGCCCCAGCATCAATTCAGTGTAGTCATCCATTCTGGTAGCCGTCGTTGGACCTGCTGGGCCAACCGCCTCATCATTTACCGCATCCACCGGGCCAACATAATAGATAAAGCGATTGCTCAAATCCACTGGCAACGCTTCACCCTTGGCCATCATACTGGCGATGCGCTTGTGCGCCGCATCGCGCCCGGTCAGGATCTTTCCTGTTAACAATAGCGTTTCGCCCGCTTGCCAATGGGCAATATCCGCCTTGGTTAATGTGTCTACATTCACTCTTTTGGCTTGCGCGCTTGGCGCCCAATGCACATCAGGGTAGGCATCCAAATCAGGCGGGGCCAGCTCGGCCACGCCACTGCCATCCAGCACAAAATGCACATGCCTGGTAGCCGCACAATTCGGGATAATCGCTACCGGCAAGCTAGCAGCATGCGTTGGGTAATCCAAAATCTTCACATCCAGCACAGTCGCCAGACCACCCAAACCTTGTGCACCAATACCCAGATTATTCACTTTTTCAAAAATCTCTAAGCGTAATGCTTCTATTCGACTAAGGCTTTGCCTATCTTTCAATTTCAATTCATGCATATCAATGGGTGCCATCAGTGACTCTTTGGCAAGCAGTACCGCTTTTTCTGCGCTGCCACCAATACCAATGCCCAGCATCCCTGGCGGGCACCAACCCGCACCCATTTGGGGCACCACTTCCAGTATCCAGTCTACAATGGAATCATTCGGATTCAGCATCGCCAGTTTGGCTTTATTCTCCGAACCGCCGCCTTTTGCGGCAATACTTATTTCTACGGTATCACCAGCAACCAGCGAAACATGTACCACGGCAGGTGTATTATCTTTAGTATTGGCGCGCCTTCCAGCAGGGTCGGTCACTATAGAGGCGCGTAATTTATTCTCTGGCAACAAATAAGCGCGGCGCACTCCTTCATTCACCATTTGCTCGATATCTAGCTGAACTATTTCACCTAGCTGACCAATATCAATGCCTGCATCCCAATTCACCTGCATACCCACTTTAACAAAAGCAACAACGATGCCAGTATCCTGGCAAATCGGCCGCTTGCCTTCTGCACACATCCTGGAGTTGGTCAGTATCTGCGCAATCGCATCTTTGGCCGCAGGCGACTGTTCTAATCGGTAAGCCTCTCCCAGCGCCTTGATATAATCAGTGGGGTGGTAGTAAGAAATATATTGCAAAGCATCGGCGATGCTTTGAATAAAATCGGCTTGTTTAATGGTGGTCATGGTTAATTATCGTGTCGATTTCGCTACTGCGATTGTTGCACTAATGTCTTTACGCAAGATTTTACCATTTTTCGTGCGCGGAAAATCCTTAGCCAAGTACACCGTTTTAGGTGTCTTATAGGCAGCCAGGTGCTGTTTACCATAAGCCAGTAGGTCATCTGGATGAGCGCTAGCTTCAGGTTTCAGGATCACATAGATCACGACCAACAACTTGTCCTTTTCGATTTCTTCGCCTACCGCAGCGCAATCGGCCACATCAGGGTGGCCTTTATAGACGCGCTCAATCTCATAAGGCGATACCCGGTAGCCAAAGCTTTTGATGATGTCATCCTTACGGCCTAAAAACCAGATATAGCCATCTTCATCATATTTGGCATAATCTCCTGTGAAAAAGTAGCCATCATGCTTATATTTTGCCGTTTCTTCGGCTAAATTCCAGTAGCGCAAAAATACTCCCGGATCATCCAACGGAACAGAAATCATGCCCTCTTCGCCTACTTCAACTGCCTGTAGCGTTTCAGGATTCAACAACTGGATATGGTGACCAGGTTGCGGAAAACCGGCAGAGCCGGGACGAATCGGACGGAATTTGCTTTGCGACAAGTAATAAGAAAACTCACTCATGCCGACGGCTTCGTAAATATTCAAGCCAAATCGCGCATGCCATTGCGTCAGCACCTCATCCGACAAATGTTCACCCGCGCTCATGTAATGACGCATGCTAGGTAGCTGGGCTTGGCCGGCTGTGGTTTTTTGCAGCAATTGGCGATAGATAGTTGGCACACCAATAAAGATGGTGGCCTGATGTTTTTGAATCAAGTCCAGCCATTTTTGTGCGTCGTTCTTGCCTTCATGCACAATTACCGTTTTACCCAGGTAAAGTGGGTCCATCAGACCAGTACCTAATACATAGGTCCAATTAAACTTGCCGGAATGCATAATACGGTCATTTATTGAGTCGGAATAATTAAACCAGTATTGCGCCGCGGGCTGACGGCCAAGCAAGGCCCGATGCGCGTGCAGCACGCCTTTTGGGTAGCCTGTAGTACCACTGGTATAGACCAAGTAGGCAGGGTCTTCTGCCTGCGTTTTATAGGGTTCATCAAAACGGTTTATCACGCTGAGTGAGCTTTTTAAACTCAATACATTTAATTGCCCATGCGGTTGCGTATCCGTCGTTTGTGACAATAATATATGCTTTAAATTAGGCATATCTTTTAGGCCAGCCACCAATTGCGCTTCCATCGCATACCAGGCGGGCGCATCGGTTACCAACACGCTGGCACCCGAATCTTTAGCTAGATAGGCCACTTCTTCCGCAGTCAGCAGCGTTGAGGTGGGCACTGAAATCGCCCCCATTTTCATGGCGCCTAAGAACGCGATTGGGTAATCCAGGCTATTCGGCAAACGAATCAACACGCGGTCGCCCACTTTTACATTCAGGCTGCGTAACAACTGTGCAAACTGATCGGTTTTATGCGCCAGCTCGGTAAAGGTTATTTGCGAAGTGCCCAGCGTATCGTCTTCTACGATCATGGCAATATTGTCGGCTTGAGGCGTGCCTAAATGTTTATCCGTGCAAGCGACGCCGATATTAAAATGGCTGGGAATTTGCCATTGCCAATCTGGAAACTGTTCAAATTTTTGTGTCATTTGGTTTTTCATTTCTATTTAAACATCGTCTACCCACGTAGGCGGGAATCTAGGCCAACATCCATTTAACAACTAAGTTTTAATTCTGTTTTCTCAACA
>JAZKEN010000095.1:0-8422 GCA_040387035.1 Pseudomonadota bacterium
TGCTTGCCGTTAAAAAGCTTGGATTAGAGGCAACAGAATGTATTGTATTTGAGGATAGCGAAACCGGCGCACGCGCTGCTATTGCCGCGGGTTTAAAAGTAGTTGTCGTACCGGATTTATTACAGCCAAGTAAGTTTGTTAGAGACCATTGCCATCAAGTAGTGGAAAGCCTGCAAGACTGGTTAAACCAAATGTAAGGTAGGTGTCTTGTTTACTTACCGTGTGAAATTGAAATTGCGCTAATTAAATTATCAGCTTTTAAGCTAGACTACGCGCGAGCTTATTTTTCAAGCGCCGCATATATTAATATGCAAGCGCAGAAAAATAATCGAAGCAACAACGTATAGCGACAAAGCTGGTGATTTATGCCATTCCATTATGACGCAAGAGTGCATCCAAACTCGGCTCCCTACCCCTGAATGCCACAAAAGACTCCATGGCCGGGCGACTGCCGCCTTTAGCTAGCACTTCATTTTTAAAGCGGCTACCGGCTTCGGCGGATAAAGTGCCCATTTCTTCAAACAGGCTATAGGCATCGGCCGATAACACTTCTGCCCATTTGTAGCTGTAATAGCCTGCCGCATAGCCGCCTGCAAAAATATGGCTAAAGCTATTCGGGAAGCGGTTCCATTTTGGTGGCCTGACCACGGCTACTTCGTCACGCACTTGCTCAATCAAGTCTAGTGCAGTCTGCTTGCCATTCGGGTCAAATTCGCCATGCAGGCGCATATCGAACAATGAAAACTCTATCTGGCGCACGGTTTGCATGCCGGCCTGAAAGTTTTTGGCAGCGACCATTTTATCGAATAGTTCGCGTGGTAATTGTGCGCCTGTATCCACATGTGCGGTCATATGGCGTAGCACTTCCCATTCCCAGCAGAAGTTTTCCATAAACTGGCTGGGTAATTCCACCGCATCCCATTCCACACCTTTGATGCCAGATACACTGTAATCATCCACCTGCGTCAACATATGGTGCAAGCCATGGCCGAATTCATGGAACATGGTGATGACTTCATCATGCGTGAATAAAGCGGGCTTGCCGCCGACTGGCGCAGAGAAGTTGCAGGTTAAGTAAGCCACTGGCAACTCGATGCCATCGGCTTTTTTGCGACGCGTGATGCATTCATCCATCCAGGCGCCGCCCCGTTTGTTGTTGCGGGCGTATAAATCCAGATAAAAGTAGGCGATTGGTTTATTTTGGGCATCGCTGATTTCATAAAACGCAGCATCGGCATGCCAAAGTGGCGCTTCCGCTTTGCGCACTTGTACGCCAAAGATGGTTTCCACCACTTTAAACAAGCCAGCCAGCACTTTGCTTTCTGGGAAGTATTGTTTCACTTCCTGGTCTGAAAACGCATATTTTTCTTCGCGAAGTTTTTCGCTTACATAGGCCACATCCCAGGCTTGCAAATCGTCAATGCCCAGCTTTTTGGCATAAGCCAGTAGCTCCTGCATGTCTTTTTGCGCATAGGGTTTGGCGCGCTTGGCAAGCGTATCCAAAAAGTCGGTGACTTGCTTAGGCGTATCGGCCATTTTGGTCGCAAGCGATAACTCAGCAAAGTTTTTAAAGCCCAGCATGCGCGCTTCTTCTTGCTTAAGCTTTAAAATATCGCTAATCAGTTTTGTATTATCCCACTCTGATTTACTCAACTCAGAGGCACGTGTTGCATAGGCGCGATATAGCGTTTCACGCAAAGCGCGGTTGTCCGCATATTGCAATACCGGCATATAGGATGGAAAGTGCAGGCTAAATTGGTAGCCCGTTTTCCCGTCCACTTTAGCAGCCTCAGCGGCGGCCTCAATTGCATCTTCCGGCAATCCGGCCAGGTTAGCCACATCGTCAACGATATATTTAAAATCGTTGGTGTTATCCATGATATTTTCTTCAAACTTAGAGCCTAATTTAGAAAGCTCTTCACTCACGGTTTTAAAACGCGCTTTTTGTTCGGCAGGCAATTCAGCACCGCCTAGTTTAAAGTCGCGCACTTCATGGTTAATAATGGTTTGTTGGGTTGGCGTTAATTTGGCAAATTCAGCGCTGGCTTGTATTGCCTTAAATTTCGCGTACAAGCGCTCATCTTGCGAAATATCGCTGCCATAATCGGTTAACTTCGCCAAATTGTCATTATAGGCTTCGCGTAACTCCGGGCTATTCACCACCGCATTCATATGCCCAACCTGGCTCCAGGCACGGCCCAGTTTTTCGCTATGGTCTTCCAGCTTTAGTGCAAAATTTTCCCAAGTTGGTGTTTCCTGAGTAGTCGCAAGCCGCTCTACCAAGGCACGGCCTTCTGCGATCAGGCTATCAACCGCAGGGCTGATATGTTCCGGCTTTACCTCATCAAATTTAGGTAAGCCAGAAAAAAACAATAATGGGTTTTGTGACACGGTAAATCCTTTAGTTAATCAATCTTAAGCATAAGGGGTAACGATACGTTTCACCCTTACTGGTAGAGATGGCGGCGATAATGCAAAAAACAACGTTAAATATCCAAACAATCGGAATCAGCACAAAACCTATCAAAATCCACACTAGGATGCCTGCAATAAATTGTGCAATCAGCATGGTGATTTGAAAATTCAAGGCTTCTTTGGATTGATCTGCCAAGTAGACGCTATCGTCCTTTTTAAGTATCCAAACGATTAATGCCGGGATAAATGAAAAAACCGTACCGCCGAGATGGGTGACGGTAGCAATGTTTTTATCATCGTTGCTTGGGACTATTAACTCTGTGCTCATATTATTTCCTTTGTTTATTGCTGATTAAATTTGGCCACCATTAGTTCAATTTTCTCTAAATCGGTATTGCTTAACACTTTATTTGCATTGGCATTCAGTTGAGTGATTTGGCTATGCAGCACCTGCTGCTTGACGCTTAAGATATTGCTAGGGTGCATGGATAACTGGCGCAGGCCCATACCAATCAGCAGCTTGGTGAGCTTGGCATCCCCTGCCATTTCACCGCATACCGCCACCGATTTACCCAGCTTTGCGCCTGCTTTGATTGTCATTGAAATCAGCTTTAAGACGGAGGGGTGCAGTGCGTTATACAGATGCGCTACCGCATCATCGGTGCGGTCAATCGCCAGCGTGTACTGAATCAAGTCATTGGTGCCAATGGACATAAAATCCAATTCCCTGGCAAAAGCTTCGGCATTGATGGCAGCCGCCGGCACTTCAATCATGCCGCCCAGTGCGATATTCTCATCAAACGGAATATCCTGTTTGCGCAAGCTTATTTTCGCGCGTTCCAGCAATAGCTTGGTTTGGCGCAATTCAGATAGCGTAGACAACATGGGAATTAAAATCTTGATATGCCCATAATGCGATGCGCGTAACAATGCACGTAATTGCGTATGAAAGATTTGCGGCTCACTCAAACACAGGCGCACCGCGCGCAGGCCCAATGCGGGGTTGGCGCAATTGCTTACGCTATCCGGGTTCATTTGCTTATCGGCACCCAAATCCAGCGTGCGGATGGTGACAGGCATACCCTTCATGGCCTCAGCCACTTGCTTGTAAGCCAGGAATTGCTCCTCTTCATCGGGCATTTCACGCTTATTCATAAACAGGAACTCGGTCCGGTACAAACCAATACCAGTCGCGCCGGATGCTTTTACCGCAATCACGTCTTCCGGCACTTCGATATTGGCCTGCAGCTCAATCGCCGTGCCGCACATGGTGATGGCTTTGGTGGATTTGATGCGTTGTAGCTTCTGCTGTTCCAGTTCCCACTGTTCCTGGCGCAGCTTGTATTCGGCCAGGATCTCTTTGCTGGGGTTAACGATCACCACACCCAGGCTGCCATCAACGATAATCAATTCGTTGTCATTGATTAAATCGCGGGCACGCTGCAAAGCCACAATAGACGGGATATTCAGGCTGCGCGCCAGAATGGCGGTATGCGAGGTGACACCGCCTACATCGGTAATAAATGCGGCAAAATGATGCTGCTTGAATTGGATAGCATCTGCCGGCGAAATATCGTGTGCTACCAGGATAGTAGCGTTTTCTTGCTGCTTAACGGTTTGCTGCTTACTTGACGCCTGATTGGGGGCCTGGTTTGGATGACCCAGCAGCACTTTGATCACACGCTCTACTACCTGCACCACATCCTGTTTACGCTCACGCAGGTATTCATCTTCAATCGCGTCAAATTGCTCAACGATATCGTCCATCTGCTGCTTGATCGCCCATTCCGCATTGCATTGCTCTTTGCGGATAATCTCTTTGGGGATTTCTGACAGGGATTTATCCGCCAGCATCATCAGGTGCGTGTGGATAAAGGCGCCGATTTCGGCAGGTGCATTTTTGGAAAGCTGTTGCTGTATGGTTTCCAGGTCTTTTTTGACTGAAGAGATGGCAGCACTAAAGCGTTTTATTTCATCGTCTATTAAATGGGCAGGCAATACATAGTGCACTACTTCTAACAAAGCGTTTGAAACCAAATGCGCGCGGCCAATTGCAATACCGCTGGACACGCCAATGCCATGGATACTAAAGCTGCTAGCGGCCATTAAATGGGATGTATTAAGCGCTGATTGTGCCTTGCCCAAGCTTATTCACCTTCACCAAAATAGTCGTTGATCAACGTATCGATTGCGGTAATCGCCGCCACCTCATCTTCACCGCTGGCTTCTAAAGTCACGGTTGAGCCTTTAGCCGCGGCCAGCATCATCACACCCATGATACTTTTTGCATTCACCTTACGGCCGTTACGCTCTATCCAAATCTCGGCTGAGAACTGGCTTGCCGTCTGCGTTAATTTGGTACTGGCGCGCGCATGCAGGCCTAATTTATTAATAATGACGATGTCTTGTTTGATCATTTTTAGCTATTCTTAATTTTATTATTTAGGGTTGTTTATGGTGATTGCAGCCTGATTTTGTGAAATGCACCACGCCATCGCGGCCTCCGCTGACTGCTTTTTCCACGATTTTTTTAATGGGTTCATTACGATACGTTAACACGCGCACTAGCATTGGCAAATTGATTCCAGCCACGCCCTCTACATTATTTCCGGATAATAATTTAATCACCACATTGCAAGGTGTTGCGCCATACATATCAGACAGCACCAACACGCCGTCACCCGTATTCAATTGTTCTACCAGCGCCTGTGCCTGCGGCAATATATCAGCCGGGTCATCGTTGGTATTAACGGCGATTGAAGCCAACTGCGGTGGCTGCTTATTCATTACATGTTTCGCGCAATCAATCAGGCTTTCACCTAAGTCACCGTGCGCGATAATCAAAATACCAATCATCTTACGGTTTTACCTTTTAAATTTTAAAAACGATACTTTTAAATGCCTAATACAGCTCACGAGTTTCAATCTAACTCGCGATGCCGAATAATCACTGCTTGTTTTTGTTGTTTAAAATACGCACTTAATTGCTCTACAAAATACACAGACCGATGCTGCCCGCCCGTGCAACCTATTGCCACTGTTAAATAGCTGCGGTTATCCGAGTTAAAACTGGGTAACCACTTTTGTACATAATGCTGAATATCCGCCAGCATTTCAATGGCTGCCGGCTGGCTGGCCAGATACGCCTGCACCGCGGCATCCTTACCCGTTAATGGTTTTAAAACGGGGTCGTAATGCGGGTTAGGCAAGCTTCGTACATCAAATACAAAATCGGCATCCAGCGGAATACCGTTTTTAAAACCAAACGACTTGAATAATAGAACCAAGCCCTTATTGGCATTTGCATGTTCTGAAGTCACTTGTAGTGATGAGATAAGTTCGCGCACATGCGTTCGCAAGGCATTAGCACTTAGATTACTGGTATCAATATGATGGCCAAGCGCCGCCACACCTGCCAGCAGGTCGCGCTCATTGGCGATACTTTCGGCTAGCGTGGTATTTTCATTGCTTAAAGGATGCTTGCGACGCGTTTCTGAGAAACGCTTTACCAGGGTTTCTACGGCAGACTCCAAGAACAAGACTTGCACATGGTTACCATCCGCCTTCAACGATGCAATCGCTTGCGGCAAAGACTCCAGCGCTGCGCTACGGCTATCGATACTAATCGCGATCTTGCTGTGATTGGTCGCATTCAAATGCTGGGTAATCTGCGGTAGTAAAGTAGCGGGCAGGTTATCAATACAGTAAAAGCTGCTATCTTCCAGCACGCGCAGCACAATACTTTTACCTGAGCCAGAAAGACCCGTCACAATAATAATTTGCATTATTTTGCCTGCCGACTTTTTACTTTAGCGTGTTGGGAAATAGGCACCTTGTCATTTTCTACCCTGACTTTTTGTATCATTTGTTTTTGACGTTGAGTGAATTGTTTTGTTGCATTGATGCCTCTTATCAGCAGCATATGATTGCGCACCGCCACCTCTAGCAATACCGCAATATTACGGCCTGCGGCAATCGGTATCACCACCTTGGTAATATCCACATCCAGCACACGCTCATGCTGGGTTTTAACATTAAGCCTGTCTAGACCCATCGGGTGCAGTGTATCGGCTAACTCCAGCTGGATAATCAAATCCAGCGGCTTGGTCGGCTTGACTGCATTATCCCCAAACAGCGCACGAATATTCAAGATTCCAAGACCGCGCACCTCTAAGAAATCCTGTAATAAGCCCGGGCAACGTCCTTCAATACGTTCGGGAGAAATTTTAAAGAAATCGACAATGTCATCGGCCACCAAACGATGGCCGCGCGTAATCAGTTCTAACGCCAGCTCACTTTTACCGATTGCCGCATTGCCTTTGATTAACACGCCAAAGCCCTGCACTTCCATAAACACTCCATGCAGGCTGGTGGTTTCGGCCATGGTTTGCTTTAAATAGTGGCTGAGCAAATCCATTAATTGCGGACTTTGCATCGGTGACGTGAAAAGCGGAATATGGTGACTATCAGCGGCTGCGATCAATTCTTTGGGCGCTTTTTCGCCGTTTGCAACCACCACAGCGGCCAGATCGGTGGCGTATAAATTAGCGATCGCCTGCTGCATGGCAATAATGCTGAGTGAATTTAGGTAATCCATCTCGGCACAGCCTAAAACCTGTACGCGATTAGGATGCACAAAATTAAGGTGCCCTATTAAAGCCAGGGAGGGCTTGGTGACTTTTTCGGAATTCAGTTGGTTGCTGCCGCCATCAAAGCCGGCAACCCATTTAAGTTTAAGCTTAAGGCGGGTTTCTTTGAATAAATCGGCTACGTCTATTTGAGCCATAAAAATTTAAGTTTCATTGATTGAAAACCACATCGCCTATTTTTCCGCTGAAAGACCGCTTAGCATGGCAGGCGAAAATCCAGTTATGGCGTAAATATCTATGATAAATTGGATTGCGTTATTGTGACAACTTATTTAATCAGCTGAATTGTCCCAGCCGTCATTTTTATATCTAAGTTTGTATTGTGTAGCAAGATGGTTGCTTAGACCCCCGCCTGTGCAAAAACTCTACAGACAGGGATCTAACAAGAGCGTTAGTTCAGGGTTGGATTTTCATCAATACTTTGATGTTTGACAGCGCCGTTGGTTTTGTGATGACTTCCGAGTTTTTCTTTATGTTTCACGACCTGACGATCCAATTTATCCGTCAGCATATCAATCGCGCTATACATGTTTTCATCGATGCACTCTGCATGTAAATCATTGCCGGGCACGTGCAGTGTAGCCTCTACTTTTTGAGCGAGTTTTTCTACACTCATGGTAACTTTTACGTCAATCACATGATCAAAATGATTGCGAATTTTAACGAGCTTGCTTTGCACATATTCACGCATTGCAGGTGTAATTTCTAAGTGATGCCCAGTTAATTGTAAATTCATGACTTGCTCCTTATTGAAATTGTTCTTTAAGTAAAGCTTGCCAATAAGTAGCTAACTTTACTCATCGAACAATTTCAGTGTACACCTTTGACAATTTTTTGCGAGATGCTTTGAGCAGATTATGCAATGTTTTTGTAAATTGATTACAAGGTTTTACGTAAGTTGGCTGGCGGAATATTCAATGATTCGCGATATTTAGCAATGGTACGGCGTGCGACAATAATGCCTTGTTTAGCCAGAATATCGGTAATTTGATTATCTGATAATGGCTTTCTAGGTGTTTCTTCGGCCACCAATTGTTTAATCAGCGCACGGATGGCAGTGGCAGAAGCAGAGCCGCCGGCATCGGTTGCCACATGGCTGCCAAAGAAATATTTCAGCTCGAACACACCGCGCGGAGTGAGCATGTACTTATGCGTAGTCACCCGTGAAATGGTGGATTCGTGCAATTCCAGCTCTTCTGCGATCTCGCGCAGCACCAGCGGACGCATGGCAATTTCGCCATGCTCAAAAAAATTACGCTGGCGGTCTACAATCGCCTGCGACACGCGCAAGATGGTTGAAAAGCGCTGCTGGATATTTTTAATCATCCATTTGGCTTCTTGCATTTGCGTTTGCAAAT
>JAZKEN010000096.1:0-2441 GCA_040387035.1 Pseudomonadota bacterium
TTGGCTTTGATGCCCAGCTCCATTAACGCCAGTGCCGTCATGCCGATAGTGACTTGCTCGCCGGTTGAGATCATCACATCCAGTTCGCGCGGATCCGGCTCTGCCATCACCTCTTTTGCCAGTGCGATCAGTTTATTGGTTTCGCCAGACATCGCAGAAACCACAACGACTATCTGATGCCCCATCGCCTTGTAGCGTGCAACCCTTCTTGCCACGTTACGAATACGCTCAGGATTCGCGACTGATGTTCCGCCATATTTTTGTACGATTAATGCCATATCTATTTCCTGTTTTTTTTAGCCACAGAGAACACAGAGTTCACAGAGGCCATTTAATAATCTCTAACTAA
Source organism: Pseudomonadota bacterium (assembly GCA_040387035.1). Lineage (GTDB taxonomy): Bacteria > Pseudomonadota > Gammaproteobacteria > Burkholderiales > Methylophilaceae > Methylotenera_A. Next base: position 350 of record JAZKEN010000096.1, read on the forward strand.
TTATTTTAAGGGTAAGTGATTTTTATAATCCACTTGGTTTATTGACTCAAGAATGCTGTGTGCTTTGTGACCCCTGTGGTTATAGTAATTTTTCTGTAACCCAAGCTTGCACCGAAGCCAGTGCTTTTGGCAACTGGCTGGCGTCCGTGCCGCCCGCCATCGCCATATCCGGCTTGCCGCCACCTTTGCCACCTACCTGCTGCGCGACAAAGTTGACCAAGTCACCAGCCTTGATTTTGCTGATCAAGTCCGGCGTGATGCCTGCTGCAACGCTGACTTTACCTTCATTGACACTGGCTAAAACAATCGCTGCCGATTTCAGTTTGTCTTTTAACTTATCCATGGTTTCGCGCAAGGCATTTGCATCTGCGCCTTCCAGCGTGGCTGCCAGCATTTTAACACCCGCGATATCAATCGCCTGGTTCACCAAATCATCACCCTGGCTTGAGGCCAGTTTTGATTTCAAGCGTGCCAGTTCTTTTTCCAAGGCTTTTGCGTGGTCGGATAATTGTGCAACTTTATTGACGATTTCACCAGCCGGTGCTTTTAAATCGCTGGCCAGTTGGGTGATTAATGCCTGTTGGCTATTAATCAGTTTCAGCGCGCCATTGCCCGTTGTCGCCTCAACGCGGCGTACGCCAGCAGCAACACCGCCCTCACTGATGATTTTAAATAAACCAATATCACCGGTTCTTTGTACATGCGTACCACCGCATAGCTCGCGGCTTGAGCCGATATCCAGCACGCGCACTTCATCGCCGTATTTTTCGCCAAACAGCATCATGGCACCGGTTTTTTGTGCCGATTCAATATCCATCACACGTGCTTGCGTTGCGGCATTGCTTAAAATCTCGGCATTCACCAAAGCTTCAACTTTTGCGATTTCAGCATCGGTCATCGGTGCATTATGCACAAAGTCAAAACGGGTTTTGTCTGCATCCACCAGGCTGCCTTTTTGTTGCACATGCTCACCCAACACTTCACGCAAGGCTTTGTGCATCAAGTGCGTGGCAGAGTGGTTGCGCATGGTGTCTGCGCGCGATGCAATATCCACATTGGCTTTTACAGAATCACCCACATTGAGGGTGCCGGTTTTCAACACGCCATGATGGCCAAACACGGCGGCCTGGATTTTTTGCGTATCTTCTACCGCAAAAATACCATTGTCAGATTTTAATGTGCCGTTGTCACCGATTTGGCCGCCAGATTCTGCGTAAAACGGCGTGCTATCTAATACAACAACGCCTTGCTCGCCTTCGTTTAGAGATTGAACGGCAATGCTGTCTTTATAAAGTGCCAAAATGGTAGCACTGCTGTCTAATGAATCGTAGCCTTTGAAAGCCGTGCTGTTGCCTGAGTATTCCAGGTTAGCGGCCATTTTGAATTTACCCGCAGAACGCGCCTGTTCCTTCTGGCGCGCCATGGCGGCATCGAATACTGCGGTGTCTACCGTCACATTACGTTCGCGGCAAATATCAGCGGTTAAATCTAATGGGAAGCCGTAGGTATCGTGTAATTTAAATGCAGTCTCACCATTGAATATATCTTTGGTAGCAGCCAATTCGGTTTCCAGGATGGCCATACCATTTTCAATGGTCTCAAAGAAGCGGTCTTCTTCCAGTTTCAGCATGTCGGTGATGCGTGCCTGGCTAGTTTTTAATTCAGGGTAAGCAAAGCCCATTTCGGCGACCAAATCGGCCACCATTTTATGGAAGAACGCTTTACGCGCACCCAGTTTGTAGCCATGGCGAATCGCGCGGCGGATAATGCGGCGCAGTACATAGCCACGGCCCTCATTGCCTGGAATCACGCCATCGGCGATTAGGAATGAGCAGGCGCGGATATGGTCAGCCAGCACTTTCAGGCTTGGGCTGCTTAAATCGGCGGTGTGCGTTTCGCGCGCGGCAGCATTGATCAGCGTAGTAAATAGATCGATTTCGTAGTTGGCATGCACATGCTGCAATACCGCGGAGATGCGCTCTAAACCCATGCCGGTATCCACGCTTGGCTTGGGTAGTTTATGCATCACGCCCGCTTCATCGCGGTTAAATTGCATAAACACGTTATTCCAGATTTCAATAAAGCGGTCGCC
>JAZKEN010000097.1:0-10731 GCA_040387035.1 Pseudomonadota bacterium
GCAACTAAACCTAAAGCTAGTTTAATTGTGTTGAATTTCATTTTTATCTCCAAAGTTATATTACTAAGGGTTATTAAAAATAAACTCAAATTTTGTTACTTTGGTTACAACTTGCACTACAATTTTTATGTCTTACCAATTTATTGCAAGCTGTAGGTAACAAATTTAAGTCTACTTATCGCCGCTTTTTACTGCGCGAACTGCAATATAAAACAAGTAAATTTTAATTGCAACACTTTAGTTACAATTTATTAACAAATGTTCCATTTTTTTTGAACATTTTTTTACATTTTTATTGTTATATGTAAAATATTCAATAAAATCAATTAGAAAGAACATTTACATCAATGACTGAATCTCCTTACAATTTGTATCCAGAACTCGAACCATTTAACAAAAGCTGGCTAAATGTGGACCATATCCATCAAATATACTTTGAAGAGTGTGGTAATCCAGCTGGCAGGCCCGTAGTATTTTTGCATGGTGGACCAGGTAGCGGCTGTAACCCGACGCAAAGGCGATTTTTTGACCCCGCCCATTACCGGATTGTGCTGTTTGACCAGCGCGGCTGTGGCAGAAGTAAACCGCAGGGAGAGGTTGAAGCCAATACGACAGACGCTTTAGTAGAAGACATTGAAGCGCTTAGATTGCATTTACAGATTGATAAATGGCATGTGTTTGGCGGCTCCTGGGGCAGCACATTAGCCATAGCTTACGCACTGAAGTATTCTGCCCGGATTATCTCGCTAACATTACGCGGTATTTTCTTGAGCCGCCCGGCAGAGTTACAATGGTTTTTAGGTGATGTGCAGCATTTTTACCCGGAAGTCTGGCATAAGCTGGTTCAATATTTAGCGCCCAGCAAACAAAACGACGTATTGAACGCGTATGCAGAACTGATTTTTGATGAGGATTTAGCGATTAGCAGTGAGGCGGCTGTGCAATGGAATGCATTTGAAAATGCGATTATGCGCCTTAAGCCCATGGATAGCAGCGCAAAGCCTGCCAGTGAAGAAACTAGCCCGGCTAAAACGCCTGCCGATATCCAAAATGAACGCATTACCGAAGTTGCACGTGCGCGCGTGCAGATACACTATATAAAGCATCAGTGTTTTGTGGATGGCGAAGCCTTACTAAGGCAAGCCGCGAAACTTGCAAATATCCCAACGATAATTGTGCAAGGGCGTTATGATATGGTGTGCCCTCCGCAAACCGCTTGGGCCTTGCATCAAGTCATGCCGCATGCGCAATTTAACATGGTGGCCGATGCAGGACATTCGGCAATGGAGCCAGGTGTGACCAGCGCATTAGTCGCTGCGACTGAAAGTTTTAAATCGCTGACATAACTTAAATTTAAAAGAGTGAAATTTGGCTAAACCTTTACCGCAAGAAGCTACGACAGCAAAAGCAGGTGCTGCTGATAGCAAATTATCGGCAATGAAAAATCTGGCGCATCACCCGGCTTTTTCAAAGCCGCTTGCGGCCTATGCGCACCATGAGTATGCAACACCTTTGTTTGTGATGCGCCAAACCTTGAACGGCTTTGCCCGGCACAATATATTAAGCTTGTCCGCGTCGTTATCTTTTTACGCGCTATTTGCCCTGATTCCGCTGATACTGCTGATCTTCTTTTTGCTGAGCCACCTGGTTTTTTCATCCGATTACGCCATTGTGAAGCTGGCGATTCTGACCGGTAACCTGGTGCCTGAATTTAGCAATAAAATCATGGTTGAAGTTTACAGCGCAACGCAAACCAAGGCGGCCTGGGGGGCGCTGGGCGTATTCGTGCTGCTGTGGACCATTACCCCTCTGGCAGCCAGCATGCGCTCGGCCTTTTATACCATCGCATCAATGGTAGAGGCGCCCTCCTACTTTAAGCGCAAACTTGAAGACGTGTTATCGGTGCTGGGCATTTTGCTGCTTTTTTTCTTATTTACTTCTGCCGGTTTTGTAATTGAGCAGGTTATCCGCTTTTTAGCGCGCCACATGCCTATACTAGAAATCAATTTAGTAGGCTCAATCAGCACCTTGTTATTAACCACTTTATTAATTGCGGTTTTTTACAAAATATTCTTTCCCATGCGCGTTGCATATAAACACCTGTTTTTGGGTGCCAGCTTAACCGCGCTGCTGTGGCTATTAATGCGGCCTGCCTTTGGTTTATTTTTATCGCTTAACGAAAACTACGGCGCGATTTTTGGCAGTATGAAAGCCATGTTTGTATCGATCACCTGGTTATACCTGAATTTTGCCGTATTTTTATTAGGCTCTGAGTTGATTGCGACTTTGCGCAAAAAAGACGTATTGCTGCTAAAAGGCTTGTTTAACGGTGCGCCCAATAAAGCGAACTATATTGACACCTTAATGAGCCGTTACGGCCTGACCTTAAAACAAGATGAGACGATTTTTGAGCGCGGCAATACTGAGCGCAACTTATATTACATCGTAGAAGGTAGCATTCAGCTGATACAAAATGGTACGGTAATGCGTGAGTTAAATGCAGGCGATTATTTTGGCGAAATGGCCATGTTAAGCGAAAAACCAGCGGCTGCCGACGCCATCGTGTCATCAACAGAAGCACGCGTCATTGTGATTGATGCGGCCAGTATCGATGCCATGCTATCGGATGAACCAAGAGTTGCCATGCAATTATTAAAACGCATGGCGACTCGATTACAACAAAGTTTTAGTTAAAAATAAAAAGTATGGCGAATTCAAGCTTAGCACAACCCAAACCACAAGATATGCAGCAACTGATTGGCTTATTAAACAGCGGCCAACTACCGCAGGCAGAAAGCCTGGCTAAAAGCTTGGTTGGCAAGCATGCCAATGCTTTTATCCTGCACCATATATTAAGCCTGGCTTTAGACGGCCAGCAAAAGTTTGCCGAAGCGGTGCTGAGTTATAAAAACGCGCTCAAATTACAACCGAACACGCCCGACTTGTGGTTTAACCTGGGCATCGCACAAACACATACCCAGCAATTAGACGATGCTGCTGGTAGTTATCAAAAAGCCATCCAGCTAAAACCCGATTTTTTTGAAGCCTATGGCAATTTAGGCACGGTATTGCAAGCCCAAGGCAAACTGATTGCCGCGATCGAAAGCTACAAAAAGGGCTTGAAGATCAACCCGCAAGACGCGCGCGCCTATTTTAATCTGGGCACCGCTTTGCGTGACAATGGCGCATTGGCAGATGCGATTAATAGCTACCAAAAAGCCATTGCGTTATTCCCCAACTATACGGATGCACATAATAACCTGGGCGAAACATGGCGCGACAGCGGCGATATGCAGGCAGCGGTTAGCAGCTACCAGGCAGCATTGTCATTGAACCCAAACCACGCACAAGCCAACTACAATATGGCGGAATTCTTGGTACTGGCCAAGCAATATACGCAGGCAATCCCCTATTTTGAGGCATCACAATTAGAAGACTGGCAAGAGAAGTGCCTGTATTGCCTGTATAAAGCAGAAGACTTTGACGCTTTTAAAATGCGCAGGGATGCGCTTATCGCGGCCATGCCACGCAGTCAACACTGCTCACCGTTTTTAGCCACTTTATCCACCCATTACAGCATCAATTTCGCTACGCCAGACCCTTACCAGTTTTGCGCAAATGGCCTGGATTTTGTGTATCGCCAATCCATACCTGAATTGACTGATGGCACGCTGCTGGCAGAGTTGCTGCATGACATCCATACCGCCGACATTGCCGAGCGCAAGCAAGGCCGCTTGACCAATGGCCAGCAATCGGCAGGCAATTTGTTCAAGCGCAGTGAGCGCTCATTTCAAACCTTGGCAGGTTTGATCAAGCAACAGTTTTTGGCTTATAAACAAACGTTTGCAGGTGCAGATTGCGCATTGATCCAGGCGTTTCCGGATGAGCTGGAATTTACTAGCTCCTGGTATGTAAAAATGCAGCAGGGTGGGCATTTGAATGCACATATCCATGAGATAGGCTGGATTAGCGGTGCCGTTTATTTAGCCATGCCGCAAAGCAAGGGCTTGGAAGGTGCTTTTGAATACGGCACACATGGCGATGATTACCCCATCAGGCCGCCGCACACGGGGGCGCAATTCCCCACCGCGCAAATCATGCCCAACGTTGGGGACATCGTATTATTCCCCTCTTCACTTTTTCACCGCACCATTCCTTTTAGCAGTGCGGATAGCCGCATCTGCATTGCATTTGATTTAAAACCAAGCGCTAAAATAAATCTTAAAAATAGTTATTAATTGTCATCGTAGTATGTCAAAATTATTTACTTAGTTGACGAAGTATTGACTGGCACACTTCTAAGACAAACAACAAAAACGTCCAACTATAAAACTGTAACTTTGCATCTACACAATAATTTCAAGCAACTGTTTGATTTTTAAATGGTTATTGGCAATTTGTAACTGGTAGCGAGTTGATTTTATATCCTGTCAACAATAACAAATGTTGGCTTAAATATTGCTATTTACTTTTAAAGTGAGTAGCAAACGCTCTCATTAAGGTAGTTAACAATGAATAATGGAAAAATGTTTGATGATTGCTCGGTACTAATTGTAGACGATCAATCAACGAGTAGAACGATTCTTTCGCATGTGGTTAAAAATATTAACCCAACGATTAAAATTATTGAAAAGCATAACCCGGAACAAGCCTTGGAATGGGCAACCCAGCATACAGCTGATTTAGTGTTTGTGGATTATGTGATGCCGGAAATGAACGGCGGGGATTTTATAAGATTGCTAAAAACGTTGCCTAAATATGAAGCGGTTCCCGTGGTGATGATCACCATTAAAAAGGACGCGGAAACACGTTATGAGGCGCTGGATGCGGGCGTGGCTGATTTTATTAGCAAACCGGTCGATGTGCATGAGTGCATGGCGCGCACCCGCAATTTATTAACCATGCGCCAGCAGCATATGGCTTTGCAAAACAAAAGCATGTTGCTAGAAAGCTTGGTAAAGGCAGCCACTGTTGAGATTAGGGCGCGTGAAAGAGAAACGCTGATGCGCTTGGCCAGGGCAGGCGAGCACAAGGATTACGATACGGCTTTGCATTTACAGCGCATGTCGCTTTACAGCAGGGCGTTAGCAGAAGCCATTGGCCTAAGCGAAGACGAAGCAGAGATAATCGAGCTGTCATCGCCCCTGCATGATATTGGTAAGATTGGTATTCCGGATAGCATCTTGTTAAAAAGAGGCCCGCTGGATGAAGAAGAACTGAAAACCATGCGTAAACATCCGCGGATTGGCTACGAAATATTGGAAAACAGCCCTTCTAAATATTTGCAAAAAGGCGGCGAAATCGCACTGGCGCATCATGAGCGTTACGACGGCACTGGTTATCCCTACGCGCTTAAAGGTAACGACATTCCACTGGCGGCAAGGATTGTGGCGATTGCCGATGTGTTTGATGCACTCACGAGCATTCGTCCTTACAAAGCGGCCTGGACTGTCGATCAGGCATTTGAATATATTGAAAATGAAAGCGGCAAGCATTTTGACCCGGAACTGGTAACAGCGATGATTTCTATTCGCGGCAAAATAGAAAAAATTCTAGCTGAACACGCAACAGCGATTCATTAACCAGACAAAGCTATTAACAAACATGAGTATTAGTAACATTAGAAGCGCAACCAATTTTAAACAAACCGCATTGCTGATCGACGATCAACCGACAGTGCTGGACATACATGCGGCTATTTTAAAATCGCTTAAAATGAATTTGAAAATTGTGACCATGACCAACCCGGTTGATGCACTGGAATGGATGCAGAACAAGCAGGTTGATTTGATTATTACCGATTTTCGCATGCATCAAATGGATGGCATGCAGTTTGTGCAAGCGATTAAAAATACCAGCAATGTATTAACAAGGTCCATTATCGTGGTGACGGTATTAAAAGAAGTGAATATTCACCAGGAATTATTGGCTGCTGGCGCATCGGCTTGTTTAACCAAACCAGTGCAGACACAAGAGCTTGCCAAAATTGCTAGACAACTACTGGAACAAAGTAAAGAATATTACAGTCAGGGCTTGATTACATAAATATGCTAAAAACATTTAAAAATTGGTACCAAAGCGCAGCGACACATTGCGATCCATTAGAGTTGGAGCAAGCATTTACGCGGCTGGCGATTGGTACTATTTTTACGGCTTATTTATTGCTATCTCTGTCATTGGGCAAGGCGATTGGCCATGGTGAAGTGATTGGCCTGTATTGCCTGGTTGTATTTGAGATCGCTGCATTCTTTATGCTGATTGCAGTGGCTTCCGCCAAACAGCAATCAGCCATCAGGCGTTTAGTGGGCGCGTGGCTGGATATTATTGGCACGTCAACCTTCCTGGCACTAGCCGGTGACATCAGTGTTGTCTTGATTGGTGTCTATCTGTGGGTTATTTTTGGCAACGGTTTCCGCTTTGGCAAAAAGTACCTTTACCATGCGCAGGCCATCAGTATTGTTGGTTTCCTGATCGCTACGCGGGTTAACCCCTACTGGGTAGAGCATCAACCTATCGTGGTTGGTTTCTTCCTGATGTTAATCGCGCTGCCAGTCTACGTAGCTAAACTGATTGAAAGGATGCACGAAGCACGCCACAAAGCAGAGATCGCCCGTGAAAAAGCCGCCGAAGCCAGCATTGCCAAAACCCAGTTTGTAGCGAATATGAGCCATGAAATTCGCACCCCGCTCAACGGCATTATCGGCATCAGCACCCTATTTAAAACCACCCCGCTCAATGCTGACCAACGCGATTTACTTAAAACGCTAGATAGCTCTTCTAAATTACTGCTGTCCTTGCTGAATAACGTATTGGATTTCACCAAAATTGAAGAGCGCAAATTCACCATTGAGCATATCGATTTTTCTGCAGAAGAAGCCGTTCGTGATACCTTAGAAATCTTCCGCTCACAATCCATGGCCAAAGGCATCCAGGTAGGCGTTAGCATCTCCGATGCATTAAAAGCGGTTAAGGGTGACGCCTTCGTGATTCGCCAGGTGCTGGCAAACTTAATGGGCAATGCGGTTAAATTTACCGAAAAAGGCAGTGTGACCATCTCGGCCATCACCCTGCATGAAGACGAGTTTACTGTCCTGGTGCGTTTTGAAGTGGCAGACACCGGTGTTGGCATCCCGCAAGACAAACAAAGCAAGGTATTTGACAGCTTTACCCAGGCCGATTCGTCTACCACCCGCAAATTTGGCGGCAGCGGCTTAGGCTTAACCATTGCCAAACACATGGTAGAAGCCATGGGGGGCGCATTATATTTCCAAAGTACTGAGGGAGTTGGCAGCCGTTTTTGGTTTGATTTATCACTGGAAAAATCCTTTACAGCCAGCGACAAACTGGCGAAACCTGTAGCGGCAAATGTGCAACAAGGCGCCAGCAGCCCAGCGCGTGCCAATAACATTGCGCCATTAAATCCGCTCAATATATTGGTGTGTGAAGATGAGGCCACCAATCAAAAAATCATTACCCGCTTATTGTCACTGCCAGGCCATCAAGTACAGATTGCCGAAAATGGCGATGAGATGCTGGATGCACTTGAAAACAAACGCTTTGATTTGGTGATTACCGATTTGAATATGGCAGGCATGAACGGTGCAGACGCCTTGAAACTGTACCGCTTTACCAATCCGGACGATAAAGACACGCGCTTTATTTTATTTACTGCCGATGCGACATCCGCCGCAAGGGAAATAGCCAATGAAGCAGGATTTGATGGCTTTTTAACCAAACCGATTGAAGCCGCTACGTTGTTTGGTACCATTGAAACCATCTTGAAACTTGCGCCCAACACGGCCGATTTATGGATGCGCAATGCTTTAAATACGCCCGTTGAGGTTGAGTCCGATCTAGCTGCCGACAATGCGGCATTAGACATCAACACGCTAAACGAACTTGAAAAAATTGGCGCAGGCGACGATTTATTTATGCACCGCCTGCTAAGGAATTATTTAAGCGATTCGCTCAAGCTGATTTACAAAATTGAAACCGCCGTTAAACAAAAAAACTACGGCGAGTTGCATGACGTTTGCCACGCACTAAAAGGTAACAGCCTAAGTGTTGGCGCCATAAAACTGGCGGGTACTACCGACTTGGTCAGCAAGCTAACCCGCTCTGTAAACCCGGCTCAATCAATGGCCGCGGTTGATTCGCTCAATACTGACTTTGCAAACCTTACATTGGCAGTGGAAGACTACCTCAGACGCCCAAGCAAAACGACTGAGATTGGTGCCACTCATAGCGGTAGATAGCCAGCTAAATTAAACCTTAACAAACTTAAGCTGTTTGTTTGTGGTTTAGCTGTACCGGCTCACTGCTCACTTTAGTATTTTGTGCACGCACCAAACGCTCCATTATTTTCAGATTACGCTCATCTAAGCGCAGCGCTGCGTCTACCCAAATTTCAGTAATGTCATATAACTCTTCCAGGGTCAGCGGATTCACACGTTGTTTCGCGCGATTAATGGCTTGGAACGAATTCAATGAACGGTGATTTTTCTTAATCCAATTGTTCATGGCATACTCGCCCTGTCCATCTTCAGCCAGCACATCCACCACACCCATTTGGTATAACTCTTCACCTGTGTAAATTTTGCCGGAACGTACCATTTTTTCAGCAGCAGGCATACCGATCTTGCGTGATAAAAAGCTTAAAGCACCCATACCTGGAAACAAATTAAACAGCACTTCGGGCAAGCCCATTAACGCGCTTTTTTCCGCAACCATAATATGTGCAGCCAGTGCCGCTTCAAATCCACCGCCCATGGCCTGGCCTTGCACCAATGAAATAGTGGTGACCGGTGCTTGCATATTGTAAAAGGTCCAAACATTGTCAACACACAATCGGGCATAAGCCAGCAAATGCTCACGCGCTTTTGTCAGGATCAATTGTTTAAACACGGATAAATCGCCACCAAGGTTAAATATGCCCGGCACGTCAGAGGCCAATACCAGGTAATTGGCCTGGTTTAATTTACCATTCGCAAGCACTTGCCCTTGCGCCGCCTCTAATCTGGATTGGCTATCATGCAATTCACCCATGCAGATTTGGTTGAAACACGGCCTTGGCTCTGGGTTCATAAAGTAAGCCATTACCCCAAACTCTTCTTCAAAACGCGTTCTTACTTGCGTTAAATTGGCGTTATTATTTAACTGAAAATCTACGACCGTGTTCATACTAGCCTCCTAAGTGAAATGGGAATAAGGACTACTTCTAAATAACTATTTGATTAATTTCGGAATTTTAATATAACTTTCCGCAATATAACTATCTATGATTAAGACTATATGCTTAATAATTTGCAGTCTCAAGAGAATGTTTTTTGAAAAATAGCTAGACCAATGCTTAAATGTTGGCTTGGTGCAACAAGCATAAATTAGATATCCAATAAATCACACGAATAGATGCCTGTAAGTTATTGATGTGATATTCTTTTTTAAGATTGTAAAATCTCATTATTTTTGAAAGTATTTATCATGCGAAAACTCGTTTTATCTTTTGTTATTTTTACAACACCGCTTAGCGCAAATGCTGCTGGCTTTGGGCTATCAGAGCAAAGTGGTAGCGGCATGGGCAATGCCTTTGCGGGGGCTGCAGCCATTGCCGAAGATGCCAGCACCGTCTACTCCAATCCAGCAGGCATGACTTATATCCAAGGCACGCAAGTGGCTGGTGCACTGCATCTGATAAAACCCAGTATCGAATTTAACAATCAGGGTTCCGTTGCCGGCTCATTTAGGCCGCTGGGAGGAGAAGGCGGTGACGCTGGCGATTTAGCGTTTGTGCCTAACTTTTACCTGGTAACACCTTTAACCGACAGGGTTAAATTAGGCCTAGGCGTTAACGCCCCTTTTGGCCTTAAAACAGAATACGACAAGGATTGGATTGGCCGCTTTCAAGGCATTAAGTCTGATTTAAAAACCATTAACATCAACCCTTCATTGGCTTTCAAAGTAAATGACCAACTATCAATTGGCTTTGGTTTAAACGCCATGTGGGCAGATGCGGAATTATCAAGTGCCGTTAACCTGGGCGCCGCTGAAAGAAGCTCAACCGTTAAGGGTGATGACTGGGGATATGGCTACAACTTAGGCGCCATTTATCAAGTCACGAATGACACCAGGGTCGGTGTGGCTTTCCGCTCTAAAGTGGATCAACACCTGAAAGGCAAAGTGAAGTTCTCGGTTTCAAATGGCCCCACACCCAATGGTGATGTGAACGCTGACGTTGCCCTGCCGGAAACACTTTCAGTGAGTACGTTCAGCAAATTAAACGACTCTTGGGATGTGATGGCCGATGCAACTTGGACTCGTTGGAGTCGATTTGAACAATTAGCCATCTATCGCGATAGCGGCGCATTGCTGACCAGCACAACTGAAAATTGGGACAACACCATGCGCTATTCAGTGGCTGTTAATTACCACTATAGCGATACGGTCAAGCTACGTGCCGGGTTGGCATATGATGAAGGACCAGTAAGTGATAAATACAGAACGACGCGTATTCCTGACAATGATAGAAAATGGTTAAGTTTAGGTGCCGGCTGGCAAGCAACGCCAGCAACCAAACTAGACATTGGCTACGCCCACCTGTTTATCGGTGATACCGATATTGATGACAACCAAACCATGGCTGTGCCATTAGGCAAAGGCCGGGTACGTGGCGATTTTGATGGAAGTGTAGATATCTTAAGCATGCAAGTAACGCATAATTTTTAGTATTGCCGG
>JAZKEN010000098.1:0-2654 GCA_040387035.1 Pseudomonadota bacterium
GCTTAGTTTTCTTTCCGCTTCTTTCCTCCCTGAGCGGAAGCCTTAGACGATGAGGCCTTTATACCCCGATTTAATCCCCTTAATCGGGGTTTTTTTTGATTTGCATTAGTTTGTAACTAACTTGTACAAAGTGTAAACAAGTTGTAAATATAGCGCAAGCGCTTTTGTTTGAGCACTTGAATTGTTGCGAGCAAAAAGCCGGTGCTAAATCTGCCAATTGATAGGCGCTTGGCCTTGCTGCATCAAATATTGGTTAATTTGGGAGAATTGACGATTACCGAAAAAACCGCGATGCGCTGAGAGTGGCGATGGATGTACCGATTTAAGTACAAAATGTTTTTTCTCATCGATAAATGCGCCTTTTTTCTGCGCATAACTACCCCATAACACAAACACCAAACCTTCACGATGCTCATTCAAGGCGGCAATCGCAGCATCGGTAAACGCCTCCCAGCCCTTGCCCTGATGTGCGCCTGCTTTGGCTTGTTCAACCGTCAAAGTTGCATTTAACAGCAGCACGCCTTGGTCTGCCCAAGGCGTCAAGTCGCCAGTTCTGCTCATCTTGATATTTAAATCAGTTGAAATTTCCTTAAAAATATTCATTAATGAAGGTGGTAGTGCAACACCCTTTGGCACAGAAAAACTTAGACCATGCGCCTGTCCAGGTCCGTGGTATGGGTCCTGCCCAATAATCACTACGCGCACTTGGTCAAAAGGCGTGTGATTAAACGCATTAAAAATCAATGAACTGGGCGGAAAAATCACTTTGCCAGCGGCCTTTTCCTCTTTCAGGAAATGCCGCAAGGCTTGCATATAAGGCTTTTCGAGTTCATCGCCAATTACTGCCAGCCAGGATGGGTCAAGTTGACCAGGTTTTTGTTGCGTCATAAAAACATTTCAATACAAGGTTGAAAATATTATACAAGCAGCACAAATACGCTGGGATATTAATCACCCATTATTCCTTTGCTATCACTCATATTTAAGGGATAGCAAAGGATGAGAAATCAAAGACACATAGTAATTTAATTATACGTATGTATAATATATTGTCTTATTTATATGGGAGGTCAATAAAAATGAACGGCAAGTTAACAAAAACAATATTAAGTATGGGTATTTTATCCATCAGTCTAGCCGGTTGTGCCGGGCAAATGAGTATGGGGGATCCAGCCGCTAAAACAGAGGCAACCGGTTCTGCAGGCGGCAGTAACTCGCAGGGTGCCAATGCTAAACTAGAACATTGCGACCGGCCAATCGGTACTTTGGCGGTGATTGAAGACCAGGATGCGGAATGGTTTGATCAGCTAACGCGTACCTATCACCTGGGTTCTACTGTGCCTGTGATTAAATTACTAGTACAGCAATCTAATTGCTTTGTGATAGTAGACCGCGGAGCGGGCTTGCAAATGGGCATGAGTGAACGTGCATTAAATGATACGGGCGAGATGCGTAAAACCAGTAAACTGCACAAGGGCCAGATCGTCGCGGCGGATTATGCACTGAATCCATCCATTACTTTCAGCAGCAGCGATACAGGCGGCATTGGCGCTGCGCTGGCAAATTATGGCGGTGGTTGGCTAGGTTTGTTGGCCGGCGGCCTTAAATTTAAAGAGGCAAGCACTATGCTCACCTTATCGGATAACCGCTCCAGCGTTCAACTGGCATCGGCAGAAGGTAGTGCAAAAAATACCGATTACAGCATTTTTGGCGGTGCATTCGGCAGCTCGTTAGGCGGCACTGCTGGCGGCTACTCTAAAACGCCAGAAGGCAAAGTGATTGTCGCGGCTTTTACGGATTCGTACAATAATATCGTGCGTTCAGTCAAAAACTATAAAACACAATCAGTGCAAGGTGGCCTAGGCGCTGGCGGTAATTTAGCGGTTCAGGGCGAAGATGATGATGGTAGCCAAGAAGAAGCACCAGCAAAAACAGTCAGCAAAAAGAAAAAGACTAAAAAATAACGGTCGCTGTTTATACAAAAAAGCCTCGCACAAGCGAGGCTTTTTTGTTGTACTGTGGCCTTATGATTATTTAAGGTTGATATTTAACCTTTTCTCTGCGTTGATTAAAAATGTGTCAACCGCCTCATTAATATCAATGTCCATTCGGCCAGATAAAACGACTATCCACCAGATACACTCACCAAGCTTGTGTTTTAATTGTGACAAGTCTTTGTCATCGGTTGGCCAGCGCCCTTGTTGAGACATGGTTAGGCGACCAATCAAACCGGCATCTGTTAGGAAAGCTAGTGCGTCTTCTTCAACTGACCACTGATTTTGATGATGTTTTTCCTCCAAGAGATGATACTTTTCCCGGATATTAATAGAGCGTTTGATCATGTCATCAAATGTTGTATTTTTCATTTTATTTTGACTTTCTGGTTGTTGAGTCTTAAGTAGCCATTCTAAATTAACGGTTCTTACTGCTTCAAACAAAAAAACCTCGCCGAAGCGAGGTTTTTTATTGGATGCAATAAACAGCATTAATGATAGGTAAATCAAAGTCAAAATGAAAAGCGTAGCGAGCGATGGCAGGACGGGTGCAGACGGAACGCAGAAACCGGAGCATACAAATAGTATGTGAGGATTTCGAGTACCGCATGTACCCGACATGTCGAGCGCAGTAGCTTTACATTTGATCTTTTACATCAT
>JAZKEN010000099.1:0-4086 GCA_040387035.1 Pseudomonadota bacterium
CATTCTTCCAGGCTTGCCACCAATGCCATGCGAATAAAGTTTTTGCCAGGGTTAACGCCATTCACTTCGCGCGCTAAATAGCTGCCGGGCAACACCGTGATATTCAAATCACGGTATAATTTTAAGGCAAAACTGGTATCTGACTCTGCAGAATTCTTGATTCTGGCCCATAGATAAAACGCCGCATCCGGCATTTCTACCTCTAAAACATCGCTTAACATGGGCGTTACAGTTTTAAATTTTTCGGCATAAAGCTGGCGGTTTTCAATCACATGCGCATCGTCATTCCAGGCAGTGAGCGAGGCTGCCTGCACTGCGGGGTTCATGGCGCAGCCATGATAGGTACGGTACAGCGTGAATGCTTCAATAATCTTTGCATCGCCCGCTACAAAGCCAGAGCGCATGCCGGGCACATTGGAGCGCTTGGAAAGTGAGCTGAATACGACAAGGTTTTTATAATCCCTACCCAATTGATGCGCAGCTTGCACAGCACCTAGCGGTGGATTCGCTTCATCAAAATAGATTTCGGCATAGCATTCATCGGCAGCAATCACAAAGCCGTATTGGTCAGATAATGCAAACAGGGTTTTCCATTGCGCTAGATCCATGACCTTGCCAGAAGGGTTGCCTGGGCTGCACACATAAACCAATTGCGTGCGCTTCAATACTTCGGCGGGCACTTGTTCAAAGTCCATTGCATGCTTGTTTTCAGGTGACGTATTCAGGAAATACGGTTCAGCACCCGCTAAAAACGCAGCACCTTCGTAAATCTGGTAAAAAGGATTAGGCGAAATCACGATAGGATTGGGCTTTGTGCGGTCAATCACCACTTGTGCAAAGGCAAATAGCGCTTCACGGCTGCCGGTAACAGGCAAGATACTGGTTTCCGGATTCAAAGCAGGCAAGTTGTAGCGGCGCGCAATCCACTGCGAGATTGCAGTACGCAACGCCAAACTGCCGACAGTCGTGGGATAATTAGCCAAGCCAGCCAGATTATTCACTAAAGCATCGGTAATCAGCTTAGGCGTGGCATGTTTGGGCTCACCAATGGATAAGTTGATCGGCGTCAATGCCGGGTTGGGCGTTGTACCCGCAAATAAATCACGCAGGCGTTGAAACGGGTAGGGCTGTAGTAGGCCCAAATTAGGATTGAGCTGGTTTGGATTTAACGTGTTTTGGTTCATAGCATGATTATAATTTAGGAAGCGATTAATGGGGAAATACAGTGGGCAATGCGTCAGCAAATAAGTTAGAAAACAACAGCAAACAAAATTATCTAGCCATATTTGGACTGTTGTTTGGTGCGATGTGTTGGGGCATTATCTGGTACCCGTACCGCATCATGAATGATGCTGGTGTTTCCGGCGTCGCTTCCAGCTTCTATACCTACTGTATCGCCATTATCCTGGGTGCAGCCATATTTGCCAAACACTGGCGTGGTGTATTGGATTTACCTAAAAGTGCTATCTGGCTCAGTGTTATCGCCGGCTGGACCAACTTAAGTTATGTGCTGGCGGTGATTGACGGTGAAGTCATGCGGGTGATGTTGTTATTCTATTTATCGCCGCTATGGACCTTGCTGTTGGCGCGCTTTTGGTTAAAAGAAACCATTACTAAGGCAGGGCTTGTTTCCATTTTTATCGCCATGACTGGTGCCTATATTATGCTGGCCAACCCGTTCGATAGCACTGCCAATCACATGCCAATCCCACAGAATAACGCAGAATGGCTGGCATTATCTGCGGGAATCGGCTTTTCATTCACCAATGTCATTACCCGCAAGTCGACTCATTTAAGTTTGGCAGCAAAATCCATGTTGATATGGGTGGGCGTTGCCGCCATGTCAGTTTTATTGTTTCCGTTTTTAACGGATAAATTTCCAGGCCCGTCGTTTTTCACGCTTAACCATTGGGTCATCATGACATTTATCGCGGTCATGATTATGGCGGCTACTATATTTGTGCAATATGGCGTGACTAAAATGACGGCTTTGCGCGCATCGGTTTTGTTTTTGTTTGAGTTGGTGGTAGCCGCAATCGCTGCCTATTACCTGGCTAATGAGACTATGCTGTTAAACGAATGGATAGGCGGGGCCTTGATTATCGCTGCCGGTTTACTGGCAGCGTTTAATCATACTGACTAAACGCTGCCGTTTACTTTAACTAGTCGCCAAAGCCGCCGCGTGAGCCCTCGGCAGCAAAGCGTATTTTCAGTGATAAATCGTTGCGCGAATCAGCATTGGCCAGTGCATGGTCTTCACCGATTTTGCCATCGCTAAACAATTTAAACAGAGACTGATCGAAAGTGACCATGCCGATATCGTTGTTATCGGCCATGATTTCCTTCATCTCGCTTAATTTTTGTTTCTGGATCAACTCGGCCATATAGGGAGTGTTGATCATCACCTCTACTGCGGCTGCACGTTTTTGTTTGATGCCCGGCACCAGTCGTTGTGAAATAATACCCACCAGATTTAGCGACAGGCCAAGCAACAAGCCGATTTTAGCCTCGGTGGGGAAAAACGAAATCACCCGTTCTAAAGCCTGGTTGGCGTTATTGGCGTGCAAGGTAGCCAGGCACAAATGGCCAGTTTCTGCATAGGCCAATGCCTGTTTCATACTTTCCATATCACGTACTTCACCGATCAGAATCACATCCGGTGCCTGGCGCATGGCATTTTTTAACGCGTTGTCAAAGCTGAGTGTATCAATGCCTACTTCGCGTTGGTCTACGATGGATTTTTTATGCGAATACACGAATTCAATCGGGTCTTCGATGGTAATGATATGGCCAGTCTCGTTTTCATTCCTATGGTCAATCATGGATGCCAGTGAAGTAGACTTACCGGAGCCCGTAGCGCCCACCATCAGAATCAATCCGCGTTTACGCATGATTAACTCTTTTAAAATGGGCGGCAAGCCCAGTTTTTCCATGGTTGGGATATCAGTTTTAATGTGGCGTATCACCATGCCCACTTCACCACGTTGGCGAAACACATTCACACGGAAACGGCCGATATCTTTTTTACCAATGGCAAAATTCGATTCCAGCGTGGTTTCAAATTCCTTGATTTGGTCAGCAGTCATCATACTGTAGGCGATTTCTTTAATCATGCCTGGCGCCATTACCTGATTATTGATCGAAACCGTTTCACCTTCGATATCCATATGGATGGACGTATTGGTGCTAAAGAAAAGGTCGGAGCCGCCTTTGTCTGTCATGAATTTAAGTACAGGGGTAATGTCGATGGCTGCCATAGTTGATGCTATCTTTGTGAGTGAATTGTGCTGAACTTTATCACATGCCGTGTATTTTTACAGCAGGCGTTTGTTAAATCGTTTTAATCAATAACTGGCAGATGCCGTTGCCAGATTTGTTGGTATTGCTGCTCTAGATTTCGCGCAAATTGGCTTGGGTTGAACAGGTTTGCATTTTTATTTTGTGCAGCTAACCCTTGTTTTATTTTATCTAAAGCATCAGCGTTTTGCGCGTAAAACAGGGCTTTCTGTTCATACTCTTGCCAATTGCCTGCGATTAACTGCGGCAGCTCAAGGTGCTGCAACAAGCTGCTAGCCACGCGTGAGGCAAAGGTATCGCCTGTGCAAGTCAATAGCGGCAAGCCCATCCATAATGCATCGCTGGCGCTGGTATGCGCATTGTAAGGCGAGGTATCCAAGAACAAGTCCGCATGCGCGTGGCGTTCCAGGTGCTCTGCAATACCAACGCGCGGCGCGAATATCAGCCTTGCTGGATCAACGCCTGCTTTTTCGGCTGTATTTGTCAGATTGGCTTTTGACCACATATTGCAATCCAGCAGCCACAATACACTGCCCAGTGATTTTTGCAGAATGCGCATCCAGATAGCGAATACGGCAGGCGTGATCTTAAAGCTTTGGTTAAAGCAGCAAAACACAAAGCAATCTTCTGGCAGCTTGTGCGCACTTTTTGCTGTGACTGCGCCAACAGGGCGCTGGCTATTGTTCGGCTGGTAGCAGGGCAGGTAGAGCAATTGCTCGCTTATATCTGCTGGATTAGGACTGATTACTTTGTCACTGATCATGTAATCAAATAAGGACTTTCCATTGA
>JAZKEN010000099.1:4186-21194 GCA_040387035.1 Pseudomonadota bacterium
TGATTTATCGGTATTTTCAATCAGCTCTGTGATTAAAAAAGCCAATGGATGTAGCCTGAAATCGGCTGACAGATAGCCGATTTTCAGCTTTGTTTGCGATTTGTTTAAATGCGTAAAATCAAAGTGCGTATGCTGTTGAACCAGCTTGCTGTAAAGACTGTTTGCCCAATTGCTGGCGCAATGCTTTTGCTCTGCAGCCGTGGTGCCCGGCAGGCTTAAAAAGGCAAATGGCGATATCTGCGCGTTTGGCTGGGTTTTCACCCAATCGCGTAATTGCCTGATTTGGCTGTCAATATTATCCCAATCGCAGATATGCTGCTTTTGATGCACCAGGTGCGCTAATGCATGATGCAGGGCTGGATTAAGCGTTAACGCTTTTTCATAACTGGAAATTGCAAGCGGAAGCTGGCCTAACTCGCGTTGCACATTGCCGCAATTATTATGCGCATCTGCGTCATTGGAGTTGAGTTGGATGGATTGCTTAAAGCTATGAAGCGCGGCTTGCAGTTTGCCTGATTCCCGCTGTGCATTGCCCAGGTTGTACCAAAATATGGCGTTATTGGGCTGGTAAGCCAGAGCCTCTTCAAAACAGGCTTCTGCCTGTATGAATTGCGCATTGGCATGCGCGGTATTCCCCATTTCTTGCAGCACAAAACACAGCGCATCGCGCGCCGGCTGGCTATTTTTAAGCGCGCGTACGATGCGGCGAAAATAACCGGCCGCCTCTTCAAAACGCTTAAGCTCTACGCATAAATTGGCACAATGAATTTGCGCATCCATATCTTTGGGGTTGCGCAACAAAGCTTGCTGGTAATGTTTAAGCGCAGCCTCATTGGCTAGAGTGGATTCATTTGCTTGCATGACGCGATTTTAATCTAAATTGGGTATGCCGAGTTTATACAATAAGCATGTTCGCTAATTGCTTTAGCCCCAGCTCTTTGAGCAAAAATCGGCTGGGATTCAGCTTGCTGGCCAGGCTTTTCTCAACTATCAGCGGCTCATTCGCGATTAAATTAGCAATCAGTTCTGCACAGAGTGGCGCTGTAATCATGCCTTTTGAACCATGCCCGGTATTCACATACAAGCCATCCAGCCATGGCAAATCGGCAGGCTTAGTATTGTAGCGGGGCGGCTCGGCGCGCAATGCTTTTTCATCCAGCATCTGGCCGGCAAGCGGCAAGTAATCCTGTGTATGGCTACGCCACGCCACGCGGCCATGTGCTTGCT
Organism: Pseudomonadota bacterium; assembly: GCA_040387035.1. GTDB lineage: Bacteria > Pseudomonadota > Gammaproteobacteria > Burkholderiales > Methylophilaceae > Methylotenera_A. The sequence goes on from JAZKEN010000099.1 coordinate 5,414, forward strand.
GTGAGTGGATACTGTTAAAAATAGCCGGTGAGATTTTTTGCAAGGCGCGCATGTTTTCTAAAGTATCCGCTTCGCTTAGGTCAGGGTTCATATCATCAGGCGCATAAGTCGCGCCAATGCAATGGTATCCATCCACTGCCGGGCTTAAGTATTGTGTGCTGCATATAATCGTTTTAATTGGCTGGCTGGCAGCTGTGGCAACAAAATAATTCACCTGGCCCCTGACCGGGGTGCTGGTAACACTGGCGCATAGGCTAAATTGCTGTACCTGATTGGCATTGCACAAGACCAATACATCCGCCTGCAAGGCAGCATTGTTGCAATTAACCTGCCAATAAGCCCCCACTTTTTGAATCTGCTGCGCCTGTGTCTGTACCATTCTGGTGATGCCTGGCATACTGGCCAGCGCTTGACACAATGCCCGTGGCTTAACCCAGCCAGCCTGTGCCAGGAATACACCACCGGTGTTTAGCGCAATGCCTGCTTTTTCACTGGCGGATTGCGCATCCAATGCCTGTAAAAAACTAGTTTCTTGTTGTGAGATCAAGGCATTTTGCCTGACCTGTTCACGCGCGTCATAAGCCAGCTGTATTTGTCCGCAGGCATTAAAGAATTCGCCATGATTGGGTAATTGCTGGAGTAGATCCAGGGTGAATGCAAACCCTTGCAGCGCCAAGGCACTTTGTGCGCTGGGCTTGGTGCTTAATTTTGGATACAAGGTGGCAATCGGGTTGCCAGATGCCCCTAAAGCGAGTTCGGTATGCTGCTCAATCAATGTGACTGCAATACCACGCTTGGCCAGTGCATAGGCGGTACTGCAGCCTGCAATGCCACCGCCAATCACAATTGCCGATTTAATTGCGGGCATGTCTACCAGTAACTCTTGCCACCAGACTAAACCGATTCGCTTAAGAAATGACCAGTCAACATTTCACGCTTTTTACCAAAGCCCGCTTTTTTATTGACCTTAAAACCAACCGATTGCAGGCCACGTTTGACCATGCCTGCACTGGTAAAAGTGGCGAGTGTGGTATCGGTTTTTGATAGCCTTGCCACTTGGGCAAACAAAGCGGGCTGCCACATATCCGGGTTTTTTGCAGGTGAGAATCCGTCTAAGAACCAGGCATCGGCTGGCGTTTTGAATTTGCTTAGGCATTCCGTGGCGTCACCCAACAATAGGGTCAATCGCACACGCCCATCAAACAACAGGACACTTTCGCCCATAAGCGATTCATACTGCCCTAAAAAGGGGTCGCATAAATGACTTAATTCCGGCCAGGCCTGCTGTGCGGCTGCCATTTCTTGGGAGCTAAGCGGGTATTTTTCCACGCTAACAAAATGCAGGAGCGCATCTTTTGGTGCTACTTGCAGCCAAAGTTGCGCGGCGCAGAGAAAATTCAAGCCAGTGCCGAAACCGGTTTCTATAATCGTGAAGTCGCTGGATGAGAGTTGCTGCCAGCGTTGTGTTAGTTGATTGCCCTGCAAAAAAACATAATCGGTTTCCAGCAATCCGTTATCACTGGAGTAATAGACATCCTGAAAAACCCTGGAGTAGGGTTGGGGTATGCCTTGTGGATGCAGGCTACGCCATTCTAGGATTGGTTTTTGCATAAATTAAGATTGCGGAACAAATACAAATCTTATTTTAAAGCAAATTCTTGCTGCTGTTTATGCCAATATCAGACTTATTGATAAACTAAGGTCGCTCCTACACCAGTGCTTCACGGCGATTCTCTGGTTTGGCTAATAATAAGTGAACATCACCCAATGCGCGCTCAGCAAAACCACCTTCGCAGTAGCATAAATAGAATTCCCACATCTTGATAAACTCTTCGGAATAGCCCAACCGGCGCACTTGATCGATATGCGCAAAAAAGTTATCACGCCAGGCAGCCAAAGTGATGGCGTAATGCGGGCCTATATCTTCGCAATCAAATAAACGCAAGTCACTGGTTTTGGTGATGCTATTCAGCATGGCCGTATTCGATGGGATGCATGAACCCGGGAAAATATAGCGTTGAATAAAATCCACACTGTTCTTGGCAGACTCAAAACGCTGGTCTGCAATGGTGATGGCCTGAACCAATGCCAAGCCATCGGGTTTGAGCAGCTTGCCGACTTTGGCAAAGTAGGTATCGTAATATTGATGGCCCACCGCTTCCACCATTTCAATTGAAACTAATTTATCAAATTGTCCTTGTAAGTCCCTGTAATCATTTAATAAAACGGTAATTACCGAGTCCAGATTAGCAGCTTTTACACGCTCTACCGCCAGTGCGTATTGCTGCTTTGAGATAGTCGTGGTGGTGACTTTGCAGCCGTAATGCCTGGCGGCATAAATGGCAAAACCACCCCAGCCGGTACCGATTTCCACCACATGGTCAGTCGTTTTCAGATCCAACTTATCGCAAATGACTTTTAATTTTTTAAGTGAGGCCGCCTCCAGGCTGCTATCGCTGGTTTCAAAGATGCCGGACGAATACATCATGGTAGGGTCTAGCCATAATTTAAAAAAGTCATTGCCCAAATCATAGTGCGCGGCAATATTCTTGCGGCTGCCTTCGGTGGTGTTGCTATTGAGCCAATGCAGTACTTTCATCAGTGGCTTGGTTGCCCACTGGTAGCCACCTTCCAATGTGTCCATCACCGATTGATTCACGCACATCAGCCGAATCACATTGGTCAGGTTATCCGTGGTCCAGTAGCCCAGCATATAGGCTTCACCGGCGCCAATGCTGCCGCCAAATGCAATCTCGCCATAAAAACGGGCATCGTGTACCACAATGGTGGCTTTGATGCAGTCAGAGTGGCCAAACCCATATCTCTCATGCGCATCGATAATGCTTAAACGACCAGTTTGAAGCTGGTTCAGGCGCTTGAGAATCTGCGCTTTAGCGAAACTTGCCACCCACTTAGAGCGGCTCTTCTGTTTAAGCCCTGTGGTCAATGTCTCTTGCACAAGCGATGTACTGTTGGTTGTAGTATTCATAAGGCTTTATACGCTACTCTCTATGGTTCAGATTCAAGATAAATGCTGATGGTGCAGGGGCTTCTAAAAGATTGTTAACGGACAGGATGAGGATAAAAGGGCACGCGTTTTAACCATAATTTAAGCGCATTCCAATAAATCGCCACTACCACTTTGACTGTCATCAACGGATACCGGATCAATAGCCAATTCAGTGCCGATTGAGTGATTTCCTGGCGCTGTAAAGCCAGAGTTGCTTTAAAAACCTGCTGGTTATTTTGCAGATTTTTCATATGCACCAATAGCTGATTGCCTTGTAGCTTAAATGCCCAGTCGTATTCAATATCCATGGGCATAAAAGGCGATACATGAAAATCTTTATGCAATTTAAATACAGTGATTTCGCCATTTTTTATGGGTTTAACTAGCTTTTCTTTTGCATAATCATGCACATAGGCATAGTTTTCACCCCATGGCGTATTGGTGATATGGGTCACGATAGCTTGTAGCGTGCTGCCGTCTACTTCAAAACAATAGTAAAAACTGACAGGGTTAAAGCAATGCCCAAAATAGCGCATATTGGTGAGCAAGCGGATGGCTCCTCGTGGCGCTTGGCCTGTGGCCGTCGTGATTAGATCCGTAATCTCTGCTTTAAGGGGTTTTGCCGGGTCGCCGTAATAATCTGCCCGCTTAAATTGTGCGATATTGGATTTTTCCAGTGACCAAAAACGGTGCTGCTTGAAAAGCTGCGGCAGTTCATCCAGATCGATATACATCATGAATACGTTATATCGAAAACCATGCGCTTTAGGCGAGTAGCGTTGGTGATCGACCCAGCCTTTGTAGATGGCGCTATTCAAGCTTATGCACTCTGGGTGGTATGGGTTCTAAAGTGCGCCAGGGCAGTTAATGCGCTGGCCACGCCATCTTCATGAAAGCCGTTAAGCCAATAGGCGCCCGCATAGCCGGTCAGGTTAGGCCCGCTGATCTCAGCATGCCTGGCTTGCGCGGCTACGCCCGCCAGGGTGTAAACAGGGTGCGTATATTTAAGGCGCTTGATGACTTTAGCCGGGTTGATAAAATCGGTATGGTTTAGCGTCACCAGGATCGGTTCTGGTGATTGAATATTTTGTAGAATATTCATATTGTAGGTCACTTGTACCTTATCGGATGGCTTGGCTGTTACATGGTAATTCCACGCCGCCCAGGCCAATTTGCGTTTGGGCAACAGGCTGGCATCGTGGTGCAAATACACGGTATTTTCCTGATAAGGAATCGCCCCTAAAATATCACGCTCCAGCGCTGTTGCATCATTACTCAATATTTTCAATGCCTGGTCGCTATGGCAGGCAAAAAATACGTAATCAAAAGTTTGTTCTTCGCCGTCTTGCGGCTTGATTTTGACTGAGTTTTTGAGGCGACGTACACTTTCAATTGGTGTGTTAAGTTTGATGTTGAATTTAAAATCTTCGGTTAGTTTTTCAACATACCTGGCCGAGCCGCCAGTAATGGTGCGCCATTGCGGCCTGTTGTTCACTGTCAGCATGCCGTGGTGGTGAAAGAATCGTACCAGGAAGCGTGCAGGGAAATCCAGCATCTGTGCCGCATCGGTAGACCAAATGGCCGCGCCCATCGGCAGGATATAGTTGTTGATAAAAGCAGGCTTATAGTGGTTTTGTGCCAGATAATCGCCTAATTTAATCTCGCTATTGCTTTCTAGTAAAGCCAAAGACTGTTTGTTAAAACGCAGGATGTCGCGAATCATGCCATAAAAGCCGGGCTTGAAAAAATTGCGGCGCTGCGCGAACAGGCTATTTAAAGTGGTGCCGTTGTATTCAAGCCCTGTTAATTCATTGTGTACACTAAAGCTCATCTGGCTTGGCTGCCAGGCCACTTTTTGCGCATCCAGCATTTCAATAAAGTGCGGATAGGTACGGTCGTTAAACACAATAAAACCGGTGTCTACCGCATAGTTCTTACCCATCAATTCAATATTATGGGTATGCGTATGGCCGCCAATATGGCTATTGGCTTCAAACATGGTGATGTCGTGCGTTTGGTGTAGATGATGGGCGATGATGTTGCCGGCGATGCCGCTGCCGATGATGGCTACTTTCAATTGAACAACTTTCCTGAGCTAATGGTTAGGTTTTGTATTGTTTGGATTCACGAATCTCTTTAGGCACTTTGCGTAAATTCCAGATTAGACCCAAAGCCGACAAAACACGCAAACCGTAGTAGGTGAAATCGATTTCCCACCAGTAAAAGCCCTGGCTGGCAGAACCCGGGTAGTGATGGTGGTTATTATGCCAGCCTTCACCCAAGGTCAATATGGCAATCAAGAAATTATTGCGGCTATGGTCACGCGTGGCATAGCGGCGCTTGCCCCAGGTGTGCGCCAGTGAATTGACACTAAAGGTGGCGTGGTACAGCGCTACCGTCGAAATCACAAAGCCCCATACCAGCAGCTGCCAGCCATCGGTTTCCAGGCTAGGAGCATATTGCTCCAGCAGCATGCCTAAGGCAAAAATACCAATAGCAAAGATGGTCGGGATCAACACGTCAAAACGATCCAGGAATCGCAATTCAGGAAATTTCGCCAGCTCTTTTACCCGATCGAACTGGGTGTGGAAATTGGTGCGGGATAAAAACCAGCCTATATGACTCCATAGAAAACCATGCTGCACAGGGGAGTGCGCATCATTTTCTTCATCTGAGTGGCTATGATGGTTGCGATGATGCGCCGCCCACCATAATGGGCCACGTTGCACAGCTGTTGCACCTATAACGGCGAATATAAATTGCCCAAAACGGCTGGTTTGAAAAGCTTTGTGTGAGAAATAACGGTGGTAAAAGCCAGTGATCGCAAACATCCTGATGGCATATAAACTCACGGCAAAGATGATTGCGAACGCACTGTAGCCCACCCAGAACAAGCCAAAGCAAGCCAGGTGCATGGCAACAAAAGGGATAACCCGCCAGTAGTCTATGCGATGCTCTTGCTCTGGATCTGGGCTTTCAGATAAGGCATCGTTATCCAGCCAGCCGCTGATGATACTTAAAAAATGCAGTTTAGTAGACATGTTTACTTAGACTTTTCGGGTCTGCCGGCTAGGCCAGTCCAGCTTTGTGGGACTTTGCGCAATTTAGCGGTGTCATATCCCAGGTTTTTTACAAATTGGGTCAGCTCTACGTATTTAGCGTCGTCAATTTGTGGTGTGCGTGCCATTATCCATACGTAATCGCGTGCATTACGCGCAATCACCGTATGCTGGTAGTTTTGATCCAGGTAGGCAATACGGTACTCTGCCTTGATAGGCCAGATAAACTGCATGCCCCATAAGGCATTGCCGGTGTCTTTTACTACAAAACCACGTGGCTTATAGGTTTTTAACGGGCCATCAAAAGCCCCTTTATAGTAGGTGAATGTGGTTGCAATGGTGCCATCTGCTTCCAGTTTGTATTTTTCAATCGCATTGTATGCTTGCGTTTCAATTGGGGTTGGAATCACCGCAATTACATACCAGTCCCCCATAAAACGCGATAAATCAACTTGCTTTACAGTGGCTATCGTATCCATTTTTGTACCCGCACAGCCAGTGATTAACCAGCTAAATAATATAAGAAGTAATACTTTAAGTTTAGTGTTTAACATATTGAATTAAATTAATTTATAATGAATTGTGTAACCTTCTTGGGTAATGGATTTCAGCGCTACCCATTCGTTTTTAAGGTTATACCAAAGCTCAATGCTGAGCTTATTCTGGCCGTTTAAACTGCCCTTTAATTTGTAGTGCGTGGTGTCTACAGGTTTGCCTTTTACCGTAATGGTTTCTGGCGCCAGCTTTTCAAATTGTGTATCAAGGTATTCGGCATTTTGTGGGTTCAGCAATTTGGATTGCGTTAATATTTTTGGGTTCCAGTAGGCAAAAGTCATGGTGCAGCCGGCTAAGTTTTGTTTCTTTTTGCCATCAGACACTTCAAAGCCTGCGTCTTTTTGGGCACCTTTAACATGGGTAACCACTTTATTCTCAATGGTATTGGCTTCCAGGCTGGCTAGGCAATCTTCTTTCCACTGTTCTTTGGCCGTGTGGTCATAGTTGTATGCTTCTATAAACAATACTTTGACATTGAATTTCGCACGGCTAGTCAGCTGGCGATTCTGGTCTAAGTTAAAAGTATGTTTGCCGATTTTGCTTTTATCTAAAAAGACATCAAATGCCCATTCTTCCGACAGTGCAGGGCTTGCAAATAATGCCGCAGCAGCACATGCAGCAAAATTAAATAGTAGTGCGGATTTGTATTGAAGCATGAGGCCCTCGAAATGTGATTTTTAGAACTAACTTTTAGGCAAGCCAGGTATAAAGCTATTCGTCGTTTTGATATAGGCAACGTAATCCGGTCTACGTTCAGAAATATCTTTTTCCAGCAGGCTAACGCCACTTACTTTTAACAATAACAAAGTCATTAACAGTGGGGAAACAATCGCCCACCAGGCTCCGCCTGCCAAGGCGATCAGGTAAAAGCCCCACCATACGCAACACTCACCAAAATAATTGGGATGGCGGCTATAGCGCCATAAACCAGTGTCCAGCACTTTGCCTTTGTTATGTGGATGGGCTTTAAATTGGCTAAGCTGCCAATCCGCAACAGCTTCCCAGCAAAAGCCAAATACAAACAAAACACAACCCAGGTAATCCAGCGCGTTGATTGGTGCATTAGAGTCAATGGCACCGTATAAGGAGAGTGAAATAATCCAGGCCAGCACGCCTTGAAAACCAAAGACAATGTAAATACTTTTTAGCCAGAAATGCGGCTCATTATTCTGCCGAATCGCCTGGTAACGTTGATCTTCATGCGGGCCCCAATTTCGCCAGCTCAGATAGGCACATAGGCGTATGGCCCAAATCGATACTAATGTAAGCACTAAAAAAATGCGTACTGAGCTATCAAACACAAACAGGGCGCTGGTAAAGCCGGCGAGCACGAAAAACAGGCTCCACATGCTATCCACATGCGTCACATTGTCACGGATCAAGCTCAGCATCCAGCCCAGCAGCGCAAACAGGCCAATGGCGACCAAGCTATAAAGATAAATAGACCAATTGAACATATTTATTGTGAAAACCCATCAAATTTTTCAGATAATTTCAATAACAAGGGCGTTAAGATGGCCCAGCCAAGGCTTAATGCAATATAACTAACTGGTAAATGGTTTAAGGTCACCGCCCCCAGTTTTTCTGCGCCCATATAAGCCAGCGGGCCGCCAATGGCACCAAATAGAACGGCAATTAACCTGCGCCCGCGCATCCAGCTTAAGCTCACGTTCAATACCGTTACAAACTCAGCCCACAGTGCCAGTATCCACACAGGAACCAAATAATCAGCCCAGCCGTGCGCCTGGTAAGTAATCAGCTGGTGATTGAGCATGATTTGGTCAAAAACCCCGCCAATTACAAGTGCTATCAATAGTAATTGCACTTCTTTTTTAGCTTGCCTGGCTTGCATTAAATGCCAGATTACAATTGCGATCACCGTTGCAACCCCCAACAAGGGCATTTGCCTGGCTGCGCCTAATACACAGGCAAACCAGCCTATTTGAAATAGCACAAAATTGATAAGCACGCGCGGCTGCATGGCTATCTATCTTTTTTCAAACAAGTAGTGCGTCACCCACCATTCTTGACCATTGTTGTAACCAAATAATTCTGCGCAAGCCATGTAAAACATGCGCCAGCGGTTACGCCACATTTCTACATCCTTATCACCATAAGTGGCTGCCAAAATCGGCGTAATAGCCTTGGTATTTTTATCCATATTTTCCAGCCATGCATTGGCGGTTTTTTCATAATGCGTGCCATCCCAGCGCCAGCGCTGGATCAGCTTTAAATCATCCTGGAAATGCAAAGGCAAATCGTCGCTTGGCATAATGCCGCCGCTGAAAAAGAACTGGCTCATCCAGTCATCATCGGCCTTAACGTCAAATGCGTAGGGCGTATTGCGATGCACGAAAATATGCTTGAAAAATTTGCCTTTAGGTTTTAGCCAGCTGGCGACTTTGCCATACAGCACCTGGTAATTGCGCATATGTTCAAACATTTCAACGGATACCACGCGGTCATACTGGGCTGGCGCTTCAAAGCTATTCATATCAGCGGTGATAATGTTGATATTGGTCAAGCCGCGAGACCTGGCAGTATTCATAATGTATTCGCGCTGCGAATTGGAGTTGGATACGCCGGTAATGCTGGATTTTGGATAGTTGGCCGCCATCCAGAGCGATAAGGAACCCCAGCCACAGCCCAGCTCTAAAATCGCTTGCCCATCTTGCAAATCGGCATGATGACAGGTCTGGTTTAACGCTAACACTTCGGCGTCGTCTAAAGTCTGCGTATCCGGCATCCAAAAGCAGCTACTGTACTTGCGGTTGATGCCCAGGCAGTAATGAAAAAAAGCAGCCGGCACTTCGTAGTGTTGGGCGTTGGCTAATTCTGGCACAGGTGCAATAGCGGCAGCGTTCATGCCCGCCACAAACTCTGTCAAATTGGCCATGCCGAGCTCACAGTTGCTGGCCGATATCTCCACCAAACGTTGCTTGACCAGCTGGCGAATCCCCTGGCGCACAATTGAATCAGGCAGGTTGCCTGATTCTGCTAATTTAATGGCTAAACCCATTTCTTTGATACTTTCTTTATAATTAATAACTTAAATAAATTATTTAACCTAATTTATTAAGTTTATTTTATGTTTTTGTCATTCGGCCTTGATACAACACGGCACCCGTTGGCTGTCCGGTAGGTGAGCCGCCAACCGGCTCAACACTCACTGCCAGCAAACCCGTTGCCATCAGTGGAATCACTTCTACAGGCACCTTAAATACATTATTGCCTTGCTGCGGTAATAAGCCCAAGGAAATCGGTTTGGATTTATCGGCTGGCACTAACCAAAGCTCAAATGCGTTATCCGCCTTTAACTGCAGGCTAGACAATGCAATGGCATTAATCGTCACATTAGTCGGCGATTTCTTGGTTTCGTTCAACAGCCAGCCAGCCTCTGATTGTGCAGTAGCCAGCAATGCCACTGCAGCCGGTTTACTATCAAGCATTGATTGCGGTGTTTGTATCACCAGCAAAGTAGCTAATCCCGCTGCCAATGCCGTCGATGCAAAAGCCCAGCTTTTCCACCAAACGCTGTGTTGAGCATTGTTGCGTTTAAAAAGTTGCGCCTCAATGTTTTTCCATACCTTATGAGGCGGGCTAACGGCTGGAACGGTATCCGCTAACAGGTGCACATGCGATTCCCACCAGTTAAGCGTTTGCGCCCACACGGGCTTTTGCCTGATCAACTGTTCGAAGCGCCTGCGCGCAGCGCCCCTCAGCGACCCTAAAATATATTCCGCCGATAACATATCGGCTAATTGCTTGTTGTCGTATCTCATGCAGACACTCCTTGCAGACAGCTTTTTAATGATTGCAATCCGCGCCTGATCCACGTTTTTACAGTGCCCAAAGGCTGTACCAAATGGCTGGCTAACTGTTCATGCGCCATGCCGTGAAAATAACTAAGCGCAATCGCTTGCCGTTGCAATGGCGCTAAACCGTTCATGCAGTTTAATAGCGCCTTGGATTCACTTAGCTCTGTGGCTTTTTCTAACGGGCCTAAATCGTCGGAAGCCCAATCATCCAGGCTTTCTTCATCTAATAATTGGCTTTCATGCGGCATTGACCGCAGCAAATCAAAGCATTTATTACGCACAATGGTGGTCATCCAGGTCATTACCGCCGCCTTTTCAGGGCGATAATTTTGTGCGTGGTGCCAGATATTGATAAAGGCATCCTGCAACGCTTCCTCTGCCAGATCCCGGCGGTTGAGGATGCGCAGCGATAGCCCAAATAATTTAGAAGACGTTGCGTCATACAGTGCCTGGAAAGCTACCCGATCGCCTTGTCCGCTTAACGCGATTAAGTGAAATAGCTCTTCTGATGACTTTGCTGAAGATTTTACCGAAGATTTTATTAGCGCCATAATAATTAACTTGTTAAGTAAAATTGGATACTACCTCAATTTTAATAACTGGTAAGCCGTCGGTTTATAAAATACATCAAACATATTAATTTTAATCGCTCGCCTGGCAAATTTAGCTGACAGGCAAGCGATTGGCATGCCAATATTATTCACCCGTTTTAGGAAATACCGGCGCTACAGCATCACCGGTGGTGGTTTCAATATCGCGATACATAGGCGCTAATTTAGCCAGCAACTTATTTTGCGCACTAAAAGGCACATTATGCTTATCCATCGCAAACTGGAATTGTTCCACCAAGCCGTTAAAAGCAGCGCGATTGACTTTCATATTGGCATGCGATGCTTTCATGTCACGGCCCGGGTATTTGCAGCCGCCATTCATCAACTCGCACATTTGCTCAACCAGCATGGCCTTGATGAACGTTTGCTTGTCGTTATCAAAAAAAGGTTTGGTACGCGGGTCGGCCACCAGGCCAATCATAAAGTCATCCATGATCTTTACTAAGCCTTCTTTGCCACCAAAAGCTTCAAAAGTGGCTGTGCCTTGCATAGGCGTATTACCGAGGTTAGGATTTTGTGCATACACTTCAGCCATTACCGGTTGTACAAGTAGCAAAGTGCTGGTTGCCAAAGCAGTGGCAAGCATTGTTTTAATATTGAAATACATGTTTTATTCCTCTTTAATTTGAAAGTGAGTTGAGACCAGCTGGCTTCTTAGAAACCAATTTGGGCCGATAAATAAACACCTTCCTGGTTGCCGTAGTCGGCGCCAACGGCTTTTACAGTGGCAATATTGCCCAAGTTTACGTAAGCGGCCGTGAGTGAAATGTTTTTGCTAGGTGCATAAGCAATAAAGATATCAAATGCATCGTCTTCTTTCAGGTCGACAATATTCGCACCGCCAAATAACAAGTCATTTGCGGGGCTTCTTAAATTATCCGGTTTCATGCGGTATTCAGCACCAATGGCCAAATCTTTGCGTAGTAAATAAGCGGCAGAAACTTCCAACATCGGCTCATAGCTATTATTTTTGTCACCACCAAAACCCAATAATCCAAATTGGTTCGCTTTGGTGAAGCGCAAAGTGCCGTTTAAAAGCAGGTTTTTGTCTAAAAATAATTTAGTTGCAGCGATGTAAATATCCGTTCCATGGTCACTTTTTGCACCGACAACCGGGTTGTTTTTACCTTTGATAAAATCGCCTTCATCATTTTCTTTATATTGCAGACCAACCGCGATTTGTGGCATCCAGGTATCCGCATCCAGCACGGCCTCGCCGGCGACACGCACTTTGACACCCACAATCGTCTGCGTTAAATGGTCACGGCCAATCGGGTCTACGCCCAGCCCAGCGCTGACTTTGTTGCGCAGTTTGCCCAAGCTAAAGGATTGCTCAGCAACCGAAAACTCAACACGATCGAATAAGCCTACGCTAAAGCCATAAGTATTCAGGTTATAGTCGCCGGTTTTTACGTAGGTGTAATGCAGGTTGCCGCCTACTTCATTATTCGTGCCATAGCCGCCAATCGTTGCCCATGGCGTTAAGCCACCGCCAGCAGCACCTTCAACCTGTGAAACACCACCAGTTAATAATAGTTTATTGCTATATGCCTGGTCTGCCGCCCAAGCGGCTGGCGAAAGCAGTGCGCTTAATACGCCGGCTGCTAGCAAGGTGCGCATGTGTTTTGTTGCATTGATCTGAATAGTCTTCATTTGAATCCCTAACGTCTAAAGTGGTTAATTCGCGGTGTGTCTGAGCTTTTATACGCAGGAATATCTTTTTAGATTCAAATAACTTTCTATAAATTAGCTGCAGCCGATTGAATTTTCTTGATGTATACTAATCTGTATATTTTTTTAAGCCACGATCCATATGAAAAACTACTTTTTAAAATGCATTGCGCTTGTATTGCTGGTGTCACTACAAGCCTGCGTTGCTAACCAAAATAAATCTCAGCAAGCTGGTAATCAAGACTGGCCTAGCTTTGGACGCGATTATTCCAGCCAGCGTTTTTCACCAAACGCACAAATCAATCAGCAGAATGTGAAAAACCTGGTGCAGGCATGGCAATACAAAAGCGGTGTAGTGGCCAGCTTTCAAACCACGCCAATCGTACAAAATGGCATCATGTACCTATCGTTGCCCTACAACCATGTAGCGGCGCTGGATGCTAAAACCGGTAAAGAACTATGGCGCTACACACACGACAGGCGCAAAGACTGGCAAATGTGCTGCGGGCCTGCCAACAGGGGCGTTGCGGTAGCGAATGGCAAAGTGTTTATCGGTACGGTTGATGCACGCTTGATTGCGCTGAATGCACGCACAGGCGCAAAAGAGTGGGATATCGATGTGGTGGAAGCAGCCATTATCTCAGAAGGCCAGGATTCATTAAATAAAGACGACCCGAATAGTGCACGCAAGGTTACAGGCGGCACCGGCATTGGCATCGCCATGGCGCCAGTGGTGTACAAAGGCAAAGTGATCGTGGGTATTACCGGCGTGGGTTATGGCCTGCATATCGACAACCCAACCGCCGATGCGCCACTGGGTGCCGTGATTGGCGTAACAGGCCGCTTTGGCCGTCCTGGCTTTTTAGCTGCTTACGATGTGGAAAGTGGCAAACGCGCCTGGCAATTCGACACGATCCCGGCCACGGGTTGGGAAGGGCAGTTCACACAAAAAACGGCGGATGGCATTTTGCTTAACCGCGATGTGGCACAAGAAAAAATCGATGCAGCAAAATATGCAGACTCAGCCCGCTTTGGTGGCGGTTCCGCCTGGAGCACGCCGGCGATAGACACCGCAAGTGATACGCTTTATTTCGGTACCGGCAATCCAAGCCCGCAAATGAACGATATATCTCGCCCTGGTGATAATCTGTATACCGTTTCACTAGTGGCGCTGGATACCAATACCGGCAAGCTCAAGTGGCATTACCAGCAAGTACCGCATGATTTGTGGGGCTACGATCTAGCGAGCCCGCCGGTTTTATTTAACTACAATTTGAATGGCAAAAAAATCGCAGCAGTAGGGCAGGCCAGCAAAACCGGCTGGTTTTATATCCATAACAGGGCTACAGGTGAGCTGCTTAAAAAATCCGATGCCTTTGTGCCGCAAAAAAACCTGTTTCAAAAAGCTACTTTTGACGGCACCGTTGTCTACCCGGGTATTTTAGGCGGTTCAAATTGGTCACCTGTGAGCGTGGATGAAGCCAATCAACGCGCTTTCGTGGCTGGTATTCATGCACCGATCAAATACACGCTACACGAAACACCCGGTAAAGATGGCAAGGCCCCGATTCGATATGCGGCCAGTGAACCTACGCAAGATCCGCGCTGGGGTTTGTTGTCGGCAATCGATTTAGGCACAGGCAAAATCGCTTGGCAAAATAAAACCGCACAGCCACTGGTAGGCGGTGTGCTGGCAACGGCTGGTGGTCTATTATTTAGCGGTGAAGGCAATGGTAATTTTAATGGCTACAACAGCCAGTCCGGTGAGTTGCTATGGCAAACCAAATCGGAGTTTGGCGTAAACGCGCCACCGATTACCTACAGCATTGACGGCGTGCAGTATATTGCGGTTGCCAGTGGTGGTAATTCCATTTTTGGCTACAAGCAGGGCGATGCTGTATTGGTGTATCGTCTGCCCTGATTATTTTTTAAACTGAATGGTTAAACCCACCAAACGCGAAACCGCGATGGTTAGGTACATAACGCTGGAAAAAATTTGCAATGAAGCAATCGCGCGTGCGGGGCTGGAGATTGGGATTACATCGCCAACGCCCGTGCCCGATTGAATCGAAAAGCTCATAAACAACAGCTCTACCCAGCTGCGTGGATTGCTTGGGTTAATCGCTGCCAATAGGCTATTAGGATAAATCTGCTGGCAAACCGAGTAGGCCAGTGTAAAGCCCCACACCAGCAGGGTGAACGTAGCGCCCACTGCATACAATTCATCCAGCGTCACAATATCATCGGCAAACATCACCAATAGCATGCCCGCTGCGGCGTAAAAATACAGCAGGCTTTCAAAGCCATGCGCCCATACCAATAGCTGCGTTTGGCCGGCCAGCAGTGCCAGTAACGAAGTGCTAAGCGATAGCGTAATCAACGCGAAACCAACCCAGCTCGCCATCGGTGTGCGATACACCACCCAAACCGCTAATATCGGTACTATCAAACCCAGGCAATTGAAAATAAGCAGGCTGGTTTTTGAGTCGGTCATAAATCCATAAAACAGGATACTTAACAATTGCACGGCAAGCAGCATGGCAAACGGGTAGCGTTTTATAAATTCAATGGATCTGTGCATGCGTGATAGTTCCTGGTAACTGTGTGGATGATTGGGTTCAATTGTAAGTCCATGGGCACGATTAGGCGAATATTTTCAACATTATTAAGGCGGATTATAGATTAATGATGGAAATACTTTACTTTTTAAATAAGAACTATTATCATTTGCATTAACATTAAAACCGAGTAAGCCCATGCAACTTCATATGCCTAATGCGATAAAGCATAGCGTGTTATTTGACCCGGATCTACCCACAGCCAAAGACGTGCTGTCTGCTATCTGCTGCGTGGCTACGCACTACGCTATCAAGCCATCTTTTGATTTGGCAAAGCTGGCAGCAGATTTATCGCTAAAGCTAACGGCGCCAGAATATGCGGATAGCCCGCTATCAAAAGAAATTGCCAAGCGCTTGCTCAACCAATGGTCGGAAATTGTCGATGAGCATCAATCACTGGAAGTGAAAGTACTGCCGGCACACGAAACATTGCAATAAG
>JAZKEN010000100.1:0-5761 GCA_040387035.1 Pseudomonadota bacterium
GATATTGCGCGCAGTCCAACAGCCATGCGCAAATACCTGAATGACGAGCAGTTCAAACTGTATGAAATGATCTGGAAACGTACGCTGGCCTGCCAGATGTCGCCCGCCAAATTCGATGCGGTGAGTGTGGATTTAAGTGTAGGCAGTGAAGCCAATCTATTCCGCGCTACTGGCCAGACACTGGTGTTTCCTGGTTTTATCGCGGTGTATATGGAAGGCCGCGATGATGAAGAGGAAGAAGGTGAAAGCAAATTGCCACACCTTGAAGCCGGCGAAGTTTTAAATGTGGAAAAAATCTATGGCGATCAACACTTTACTGAACCGCCGCCAAGATACGGTGAAGCCAGTCTGGTGAAAATCCTGGAAGAATACGGCATTGGCCGCCCTTCTACCTACGCCAGCATTATTAGCACACTGCAAGATCGCGAATACGTGATCCTGGATAAAAAACGCTTTACGCCCACCGATGTTGGGCGCGTGGTGAATAAATTCCTGACCGAACATTTTACCAAATACGTGGATTACGACTTTACCGCCAACCTGGAAAACGCGCTGGATAGCGTAGCGGACGGTTCGCGCGAGTGGATTCCATTAATGGATGAATTCTGGCAAGGCTTTAATGCGCAAATCATTAGCAAAGCCGATGTGGACAGGCCTGGTAACGAACTGATTGATGAAGCCTGCCCGAAATGTGGCAAGCCCTTACAAAAACAACTCAGCCGCTATGGCACCTTTATCGGCTGTACCGGTTATAACGCAGAGCCGAAATGTGATTACAAACGCAGCATGAACGGCACCGCACAAGCGGGCGCCGACCCGGTCACCATCGGTATCGACGCTGATTCCGGTAAAGAAATTTACCTGATGAATGGCCCTTATGGACCCTATCTGCAAATTGGTGTAGCGGTTGAAGGCGAAAAGAAAAAGCCGAAACGCGTTAGCATTCCCAAGGAAATACCCATCAGCAATGTGAATATCGACATCGCGAATATGCTGCTGTCACTGCCGCGCGATTTGGGTTTGCATCCGGAAACCAATAAAAAGATCGTGGCCAATATCGGCCGCTTTGGGCCTTACGTGAACCACGATGGCAAGTTTAAATCGATTCCTAAATCCGACAGTGTATTTAGTATTGATAACGCAGGCGCTGTTGCGCTATTAGCAGCAGCCAACACTGGCCCCGCGCCTCTGCTAGAGCTGGGCGCGCACCCTTCCGGCGAAGGCAGGATTGAAGTGTTCGCTGGCCGCTATGGCCCTTACGTACAACATGGCAAACTGCGCGCAACCTTGCCAAAAAGTATTGAGCCGGAATCACTGACATTGGAAGAAGCACTTGGCTTGCTGGCGGAAAAAGCGGCGAAGGATGAAGCAACTGGCAAAACAGGCAGCAAAAAAGTTGCCGCTAAAAAACCGGCTGCAAAAAAAGCCAGCACCGCTAGCAAAACCACTGTTAAAAAAGCGGCGACCAAGAAACCATCGACCAAGAAACCAGCGGCTAAAAAACCTGCCGTTAAAAAGCCGGCTGTAAAAAAAGCCACGGCCAAAAAAACGGTTACCAAAAAAGCCACGGCTGAATAATACGCTTTGAGTTACAAAAAAACGGCGCTAAATCTTCATTTAGCGCCGTTTTTATTTGTATTTAATTAACTGTTTTTGCTAGGGCTTTGAATCCAACTTCAATACAGCTTTTAAACCCGGTTAAGAAATCCTGCCTGCCGTCACTTCGTTTGAGGATGGCTCAAGCTTCAAGTTTTCTAACTGACCTGTAGTAGTCATTTTTGGCTCGCTATTGTATTCCATCCATTTACGCACACGATTTGCATCGCCGATACGTGTCATTTTACCGTTGGAGTCCAGCAGCACAATAATCATCGGTTCGCCCGCAATTTGCGCCTGCATCACCAAACACCGACCTGCTTCAGAAATATAACCTGTTTTTGACAGCCCTATTTGCCATTCGCCACCGCGAACCAAGCCATTGGTATTATTAAAATGAACACCATAGGTATGGCCATTCACATACACTTCATGGGACGGGCTGGTGCTTGCCATCCTGATTTCCGGATATTGGTACGCCGCCTCTACCATTTTCGCTAAATCTTCAGCGGTAGAAACATTACCGCTGTTCAGTCCTGTTGAATCCAGGAAAGTAGTATTTATCATGCCCAACTGAATCGCTTTTGCATTCATGGCCTTGATAAAGGCATAACGGCCACCGGGGTAATGACGGCTAAGTGCTGAAGCCGCGCGGTTTTCAGAAGCCATTAAAGCCAACTGCAGCATATCGCTGCGGCTTAGTTCTGCGCCAACTTTTAATCGTGAGCTGGTACCTTTTAGGTAATCAACATCACCTTCTGTAATCGTTAAGGTTTCATCTAGGGATAATTGCGCATCCAACATCACCATCGCTGTCATTAATTTAGTGATAGAAGCAATAGGGGTTGGTGCGTTGGTATTTTTGGCATAGACCACTTCACCGGTATTTTGGTTAATAATCAAGGCTTTGGCTGATGCCAGCTGCAACATGCCACTGCCATCAAAACGGTCTGCTGCTAGATACTGTGATTGCGTAAAAGTGGCGGCTTTGCGCGCTTTGTAATGGATTCTTTTAACCCTGCTGCTTTTTGCGCGCAAACGTGAAGAAACGCGCGTCTTGGATACACTGCTCTTTTGGCTGCTGTGAATGCGTTTTTGTGATTTTTTTTGCACGGCCAGTGATTCTATTGGTGTTGCAACCAAAGAAAATGCTACATAAAATAGCACCAGCTTTTTGAGTAATTTAGTCATTTTGCAACCCTTAATTCAACACCGTTTAAGCAAATAATATATAGAAAATGTTTATTTGTCATTAACTTAGCGCATATTTTTAAATTTAATTTTAACATATTGTGTATTTAGTCTTTTTTGACACAAGTACAAAATATTTTTGTAGCAACTTACTTAAACATCATGCGCACTAAAGTTCGTGACAAATGCAAACGATATGAGAAAATGCTACTACTTAAATCAGACCAGTATTATATAAAATAATGAAATTTCCTGATACCTATCATTACACTACTGAACACTTATGGGTCAGCCAATCTGCCACAGGCGAGTGGCTATCTGGCATTACCGATTATGCGCAGGACTTATTAGGGGACATCGTTTTTATTCAGCCCCCCGCTATTGGCGATGTCATTCATACTGGCATGGCTTGCGGCATTGTCGAGTCGGTAAAAACAGGCTCTGATTTGCATGCACCAATGAATGCGGTTGTGACTGAAATTAACGAGGCACTGTTAAATGCGCCGGAAGGCATCAATGAAAAACCTTATTCAGCCTGGATATTCAAGTTTAAACCGCTAGATGACACTGATATTGGCCATTTTTTAACAGCAGCCGCTTACGCCGACCTGATAAAACAATAAATACTTAAATCAATTAAGTCCTTGAAACGGTAAACAATCAAGGCAATACAAACTTTACCTTCAACAGTAACTGCTGCAATTCATCGGTTAACTGCAACCGTAAATCCTGCTCCAGCGCTGGCAGTGCGCCCGCTAAAATCTGCTGGATATTATCGCGCAGCACCTCTTGCACAGACGGCAGGTCGCCATTGACCGCCGTTAAAAAGTCTTGTTTTAACGCTAAGGTTTGCGTATCCATTTCTTCTACAAATTTTGATTTAACTTCACTAACCGCCGCGGTATAAATATCCGGCAACGCCGCGTTCAAATCAGTACGCACTTGCGTCAAGGCTTCGTCTTGTATGGTTTGCATATGCTGCTGCAAAGCCTGGCTGGCTTGTTGCGATATATCCTGGTACACATTGGTCAGCGCTTCATGGGCTTGCGTTTGTTGCTGCTGCAATGATGTGTCATGAAAAGCCTGCATCTTTTGCGTTAAGTCATTGACTACATTTTGTGATGCTTCCGTTTTAAGCGCTTCTATGTGCGTGTCAATTTCTGCAGTGGCGGCTTGCGCTGATGTTTGCATCACATCGGTCAGCAAGCGATCCACTTTAGTGACGACATCGGTCTGCAATAGCACAATTCTTTCTTGCAGGCTTGCATGCACCAAATCGGCGCTGGCTTGATACATGCGCGGCAACTCCGTTTTAAGGTCGGCCTTGGTTTTATCGACAAAATCGCCCACACCGCCCTCAATGCTGAGCTTGGTTTTAGCTACTTCGGCTTGCAGGTCTTTAATCAAATCCTTTTTAAGCGTATCACGCAGATTTTCCAGCACGCTTTGTGTGATGTCTGCCTCTAACCTAGGCCGCACATGGCTTATCACCCGTGAAATAAACTCTGGCGTTATGCCCAAAGTTGGATCCGCTTGCCGGTTTAGCTGCGATTCTGCCCTGGTTTTTGGCTGATAAACCTCTGTAAGCACTGGAATTTTGCTGTCTGATGATGAGTTGTCGGTCAAAATAATCTATTCCTCGTTTACCGCTGTTAATGTTGCTTCACTGTGTTTAGCGCAATCGATATGCTGAATCTCATAGCCCCTGTCGCGATAAAACTTGTAGCGCACACGCCCGCTTTGCCTATCCGGCTCGTCATCGCCGACCATGTCAACCAAATGTGTAAAGCGACTAAAAAATGGCGGCTCTGTTGCCGTCAAGTTAATGAGCAGTTCATCTTGCGTGACATTATCCAACTGCCCGGCAGCATTGCTTTTGCATACGATAATAACCGGCGTTTTTGCTGCATGCACATGACCAGCCATCACATGCGGCAGGAAACTGGCGCCCTGCTGCTGCCACAAACAGTCAGATAGTTGAGTGGCGCTTTGCATATCTTCGGTTAATACAGTCACTTGCCTGCGCTTAAGCAACGCTTTTTCCACCAGGCTTGCCACCAGGCCCGGTTTGTTTGTAACGTTAGAATAAAACTCAATTCTGGTCATGCCAAGTATTTAATTGATCCGTGTTTAAATGCAAGGGCTTTATTTAAGCGGCGCGCTGAATCAAAAAGGTGGTCAGCAATGGTACTGGGCGGCCTGTACCGCCTTTTTCCTTACCGCTTTTCCAGGCAGTGCCGGCGATATCCAAATGCGCCCAATCATATTTTTTAGCAAAGCGCGACAAGAAACATGCCGCCGTGATACTGCCACCGGCACGTCCGCCGATATTGGCCATATCAGCAAAGTTGCTGTCTAGCTGGGTCTGGAACTCTTCCCACAGCGGCATATGCCATGCCCTGTCATGCGCGGCTTCACCGGCTTCCAGCAGTTCTTTGGCAAGCGCATCTTTATTGCTGAATAAACCACTTGGATGATGGCCCAACGCAATCACACAGGCACCGGTCAAGGTTGCAATATCTACTACGGCGCTTGGCTCAAAACGCTCTGCATAAGTCAGCGCGTCACATAAAATCAAGCGGCCTTCTGCATCGGTATTCAATACTTCAATGGTTAAGCCAGCCATTGATGTAAGGATATCGCCTGGCTTAATCGCACCTGCATCGGGCATATTTTCACAGGTTGGAATCACGCCCACCACATTGATGGCCAGATCCAGTTCGCCAATGGCTTTAAATGTGCCCAGCACACTTGCCGCACCGCACATATCATATTTCATCTCATCCATCTCGCCACCTGGCTTCAATGAAATACCGCCGGTATCAAAAGTAATGCCTTTACCAACCAGCACCACCGGTTTTTGTGATTTTTTGCCTTTTAAATGCTGTAAAACGATCAATCGTGGCGGCTCTACGCTACCCTGCGCAACGCCCAAAAATGAACCCATGCCCAATTTCTCAATTTCGGCTTTTTC
>JAZKEN010000100.1:5861-29335 GCA_040387035.1 Pseudomonadota bacterium
TAAGTCGCATCCAGCACCACTTCGACCAATTGCGCCACCTTTGCATGCGCATCCGATTTCTTGATCACGATTTCAGCTAAAAACAGGCTAGCATGTACCACGCCTTGAGGCAGCGCTTTAATAGCAGCGCGCACAGCCTGGCGATACTGCTTTTCGGTAAATTCGTCCTGCTTACCCAAGCCGACCAGCAACACGCGGCTCGCTTCAATACCGTTAAGCTGGTGCAAAACCAGGCATGAGTTAAGCTTGCCTTCAAAATCGCCATTTTTTAAAACGCTGGAAATGGCTTTATCGGTCGCTTTATCTAATTCTTTTGCTGCCTCACTTAATTTATTACCTTCAAATACTCCTACAATGGCACAATCTGAGCGTTGTTTTTCAGGATTTCCGTTTTTTATGCTAAATTCCATTGCTAGTCCTTTTTTCATTTAAAGCTATTTAGATTTAAAATTGATGGTTTAAAGTTATTAAAATTTAAAGCTTCATTTTATTTAATTCGTTTTAACCAATTATCCAGCGTTTTCAGGCTAAATCAAAGCCTAATTGGAACAATATTAAATTGCGTATATTCAAAAAATCATTATTGCATGAGTTGATTAGTACCGCTGGCGCGCTGTTTTTAATACTAATTGGTATTGTCGTTGCGCAGCGCGCAGGTAATCTGATTCGATTAGCGTCTAAAGGCATTCTACCTAATGACGCCATCACTACTTTGTTAGGCTTTAACATGGTTAAGTTCCTGCCCATGATTTTATCGCTGACTATTTTCCTTAGCGTGCTACTCACGCTTACCCGCTGGCACAGGGATTCCGAGATGGCGGTATGGTTCAGTTCCGGCTTAAGTATCAGCAAGTGGATACGCCCTATTCTAGGCTTTGCCATCCCTGTCGTGGTGGTGGTTTCTTTGCTCAGTTTCTTGGTGATGCCATGGGCGACACAAAAAGTAGAAGATTATCGCGTACAGCTTAAAAGCCGTGATGAACTGGCATCCATCACACCGGGCGTTTTTAAAGAGTCGAATGGCGGTGACCGCATTTACTTTGTAGAAAGCTTTGACGAACTGGGTAAAGTGGTCAAAAACATCTTTGTGCAATCGACCCAGCATCAAAAAAATGGCGTTATTGTGGCATCGGAAGGAAGCCGCGAAAAAGCCGGCAATGGCGATAATTTTATTGTGCTGCAAAAAGGCAGACGCTACGAAGCCAAGCCCGATTCGGCCGAAGTATCGACGACCGAGTTTGAACGTTATGCCATCCGTATTGAAACCAAAGAAGTAGCACGCGAACCAAACAGTACCAACGCAATTTCTACCCAGGAACTGTTAAATAGCCAATCGCCTGCTGATGCGGCTGAGCTGCAATGGCGCCTGGCGATTCCCATCTCGGCTTTGATACTGGTCTTGCTGGCCGTTCCGCTTAGCTTTGTCGACCCGCGCGCCGGCCGCTCACTCAACTTGATGTTTGCACTGCTGATCTACATTATTTACAACAATATCTTGAGCATATTTCAGGCATGGGTCACGCAGGGGCGGCTCAGCACAATGATTGGCTTGTGGCCGGTGCACGTGTTTTTCATCGTACTGGCGGTTTATTTATTTTATCGCCGCACCTATTTGTTACCGATTATGCCTCTGTTCTTGTCCGGGCTTTGGTCTGGCAAACGTTTTAAAAGGTAATCAATTGTTGCTATGAATATTTTCAATCGTTACCTTTGGCAAGAAACCTGCATCAATATTTTAATGATCATGCTGGGTTTATTAGCCCTGTTTTCCTTCTTTGATCTAATACAAGAGCTGGACACACTTGGCCGTGGCGATTACGGCATCAGCACCATGCTGATGTTTGTTATGCTGAGCATTCCAGGCCATATATATGAAGTAGTGCCCGTGGCGGTATTGGTCGGCATGATGTACAGCCTTGGCACTTTGGCACGCAATTCAGAATTGGTGGTGATGCGCGTCAGTGGTATTTCAGTGGTCAACATCGGCTGGATCCTTATCAAGGTGGGCTTTTTATTTACCATCATCACTTTTCTGGTCGGCGAGCTAATCACGCCTATCAGCGAAAAAATGGCGCAACGTATGCGTATCAAAGCCACCGATTCCGTGGTTGCGCAAGATTTTAAAACCGGCCTATGGGTAAAAGACGGCAAAAGCTTTGTTAACGTCGAAAACGTGCTGCCGGACGCCAGTTTATTGAATATCCACATCTACGAATTCGATGAAAATTTCAGGTTGCGCAGTATCAGCAATGCCAAGAATGGCTACTTTGACAACGAACGCTGGCGCTTGTCGAAAGTGACTCAAACCAAATTCAATCACGCCAAAGTCATCCAGCAAAGCAATATCCAAACGCAGATTTTTAGCGAAGCCAATTGGAAATCGCTGATCCGGCCAGAGCTGCTCAATGTATTATTAGTGGCGCCCGAAAAAATGTCTGCCTGGAATTTATATTCGTTTATCAATCACTTAAGCGCAAACAAACAAAAAACCACACGTTACCAAGTGGCGCTGTGGGCAAAAATGATTTACCCGCTGGCCTGTATGGTGATGGTGATTTTGGCGCTGCCATTTGGGTTTTTGCAGCAGCGCTCAGATGGCACTAGCACCAAAATCTTTATCGGCGTGTTGTTGGGTGTGGTGTACCAGATTATGAACCGGGTGTTTATTCATTTAGGCGTATTAAACGATTGGCCGCCGTTGATGAGTGCGATTATCCCGACTATTCTGTTCTTGCTGGCTGGGTTGAGTTTGCTGTTTTTGGTGGAACGACGCTAGTTATTTAACGGCTTTTTCAAGCTGGATAAAGCGTGTCTTCAGTAGTCTATCGTGTAAGTACAAACGGTCCTTATCCACCAAGGCCCACAAAAAGCCTAATGCAAAAACGCAGGCAGAAACACTTGCCAACACATAGCGCAGTATGGCTTGCCTGGTGCTGAGCAAATTGCCGGCCTGGTTCACCAGTTGCATGCGCCAGGTTTGCGCTGCCAGCGTTTGCCCACTTTTGCGCCAGCACCATACAAAATAAGCGCCGGTGACCAGCCATAATAAAATCTGCAATAAAAATCGTTTGTAGGAATGCGTGGCATCGCCAAATAGCACCACAAAAATCCAGGCACTGATAAACCACAAAGCCATTAATAACAGCAGCTCATACACGCAAGCCGCCACTAGTTTGAAGTAAGTGATTTTGGTGTTGGCAATTGTCGCTTTAGTAGAGTTTTCTGGCATCTCGGTCAGTCAGTATTAAAATTTGGCACACAAAAAAGCCCGCAATATGGCTGCGGGCTTTATGCAAAGAGTCACCTGTTTCACTCTAAATCAGGTGAATACTCTAACTCTGGCGAATCTTTGCGCAGTTTCTGGCGCTCAACTTCGGATAGCTTTTGGTAATCGGCCCATTTCTTACGCACTTCATCTTTTTTTTCCGGGCTTAGCGCATAAAACTGTTGATAACGCTTACGCGCGTTTTCGCGTTCATACGGAGTCATACGGCTCCAGCTATTCAAGCGCTTTTGCACGCGCTGCTGTTTTTGCGCATCCATTTTTGGGTAGTCAGCCGCAATATCCAGCATTTTTTCACGCTGCCAGGGGCGTAGAGTATCCCACTCCGAAGCCAGCGGTGCTAGCACTTTACGTTGCTCAGCAGATAACTCAGCCCAGGTTTTAGCCTGAGCTTCATTACCATCGCTAAGCGAAGTTTTAATACTGCCAATATCACCCATTGCCAAATGCAGCGGCTGAGCGATAAACGTATTTTCTAGTGCGTTAGCTTGCGCATAAAATGGCGCCACGATTAGTATTAGCGATAAAAATATTTTATTCATTACTTTATAATTTCTGGAAACTTGATTTAGTATAAACAGTAGCAATTAAAGCATGAATCATTAAAACACTAAAGTTTCGCATGGGTATTATTTAACAGCGGCTCAAAACCTCTATCTACAAATGCTTCTGGTGGTAAATCTGCGCCTAATAAAAAGGCATCGCCATGTTCATTTTTTTGGCCCAGCGTTTGCATAAGCACAAAGCCGGCGATAATGGCGCCCAACAGCAGGCCGGTTGAAGCAACGCGATGATGGTCGGCCCAAGAAAATAAATGACTAATGGTGCCGTCCTGGTTTACTGCAACTCCTGCCAGTTGCTGCGCATGCGTTTTTACAGCCAGCTCCCTGCTGTTTTCCAGTTGCTGCAATGTACGCATACTTAAGCGATCGGCATGCGTATCCAGCAAACCGGCAATTTGCTTGGCTTGTACGTCGGTCAGGCTCAATTCTTGCTGTTGATGACTATCTAGATTTAAAGGGTTCATTGTCATTACTCTACTCCTAAATGTACAGTTGCGCGTGCGCCTAGGCCTTGCTTCTCCAGCAGTGCGGCCAAGGTGTGTACTGCACGTGAGCAGTGTGTTTTTACACTGCCTTGTGAGCAGCCCATCACTTCGGCGGTTTCTGCAACGTCCATATCTTCCCAGTAACGCAATATAAAGGCTTCACGTTGACGCGCCGGTAGCTTTTCAATGGCTTTTTCGATGATTTTCATGGTCTGGCTTTGTTCAAGCTGCGCCATGGGATTTTCAGACTCATCTTCTACATCGATGGTATCAAGCGGGTCATGGTCTTCCTCACCATCCTGGCCTGCACCAAACGACGAAAGCAGGGTTGTCCACAAGTTGCGTACCTTTTGCCTGCGCCAGAAATCGCGCATGGTATTTTGCAAAATGCGTTGGAACAGCATGGGATATTCTGCGACTGGCTTATCCGCATATTTTTCCGCTAGCTTGAGCATGGAGTCTTGCACGATATCCAGCGCCGCATGCTCATCGCGCACAGCGTAAACCGTTTGCTTAAAAGCGCGGCGCTCTACATCGCGCAAAAAATCTGATAATTCTTGAGAACTTGCCATGAAATTATTTTATGTATCGGTATTGCTAGTATAACAGTTTTAATTTTTTCACAGATTGCGCTTTTTAGCGCTGTATCATTGGGCTATTGATGGGCAGGTTTCTATATGGCGCTATTTTTAGTTACAATCAATACTGTCAAAAAATAGAAATAGACTTGAAGGAATTATGGCACGCGTTTTAATATTGATCGTATTAGTATGGCTTGTTTATATCGTCATTAAACGTGCCTTCTTTAGCCCTGATTCCAAGGACCCCAACCCGCGAGAGGCAAAGCCTGAACAAAAAATGGTGCAATGTGCGGCCTGCGGCATGCATGTGCCGGAATCGGAAACCATCAAAAAAAATGATTTAGTGATTTGCAATAATCCCGATTGCAATAAAAATCCTTAATTCATGGCCATCCAGTTAACTCCCAATATCGATGACACCTTTACCGCCACACGCTGGCGCAGCTTAAAGCTATATAACGGCTACCGCCTACTGATTGCCATTTTATTCTTAGTCACGCAAAGCGCCATAGGTGATAGCTCCAGTTTGCAAAACTTTGATGCCAGCCTGTTTTCCGGCCTGGTGCTAGCTTATTTTATATTCAGCTGCATAGCGGGCATATTAACCTGGCTGGAAAAGCCTAGTATCGATTACAACCTACCCAGCCAAATCATTATTGAGATTGTGTTCATTGTGCTGTTAATGCACGCACAGCAAGATGGCGTAACAGGAATTGGTTTGCTGCTTATTATCACTATTGCCAGCGCCAGCCTGATCAGCGAAGGCCGCTTTGCCTTGTTTTATGCGTCTTTAGCCACTATTGGCATTTTGCTTGAGCAAACCTATCAACTGGTTTTAGCCTCAAAACCCATGCAGAATTACACCGGTGCCGTGATGTTAAGCCTGAGCTGTTTTGCAACGGCATGGCTGGCGTATAGCCTGGCCAAGCGTGTGCAACAAAGTGAATGGCTGGCCGCTCAACGCGGTTTGGATGTCAAAAATATGGCGCAAATTAATGCACTGATTACCCATGAAATGCAAGACGGTGTCTTGGTGGTCGATCAAAGCCTGCTGATCAAGCACCACAATGTTCAAGCCAAACGCTTATTGGAGATCAATATTGAGGACAATGAGCCGAGCAACTGGCAAGGAAAGTCGCTGCAAAAAATTTCCCCTGAAATTAGCGATATGATTCGGCGCTGGATGTATGAACATTCGGTTCCAGAAGAATCCAGCCCGGCGAATATTTTAAAACTCAGCACTTTATCGCGCGAATTAAGACTGAGATTGCTGCCCGTTGCCGAAAACCGGCATGAGGGTGCGGTTATTTTTATTGAAGACTGGTCGCAAATGCAAACGCAAGCGCACCAGGTTAAATTAGCGGCATTAGGGCGCCTGACAGCCAATATTGCCCACGAAATTCGTAACCCATTAAGCGCTATCAGCCACGCCAATCAATTGCTGCAAGAGGAAGAAGACTATAATCCGGCCAATAAGCGCATGTTGCAGATAATTGCCGATAATGTGCAGCGACTTGATCAGATTATCAAAGATGTATTAGAGTTGAATCGCCGCGACCGCACCAATCAAGAGATGATTCATCTTGAAAATTTTATTACCGATTTTTACTCACAATTTTGCGCTGTGGAAAAAATACCAGCGCAGTGTTTTAAACTGGTGTTGCATAATAGGGATACGGTGATTGCGTTTGACAGGCGGCACTTAAACCAAATTTTATGGAATTTGTGCAAAAATGGCTGGCGTCATTCTAAAATGCTTGAAAACAGCCTTACATTAACCATTTTAAGCTCGGCAAAAAGGCAAGATGTACAAATTGAAATTAGTGATGATGGCGAAGGCATACCTGAAAGTGTGCGCAGCCATTTATTTGAGCCGTTTTTTACCACTGAAAAATCGGGCACTGGTTTAGGGCTTTATATTGCGCGCGAATTGGCCGATGCTAACGGTGCCAAGTTACAACTTAAAACACCTGTTAAGCCGACAAACGCGCAGGTTGGCTCGCAATTTATCATTTATATCAAAAAGGCTTAGAGTTGATGGCGCAGTTTAATTGCTTAGTGGTGGATGATGAAACCGATATTCGCGAACTGGTGGTATTGACGCTGGAGCGCATGGATATTCGTGCCGACAGTGCCAGCAGCGTATCCGAAGCAAAGCAGTTGTTGGCTAGCCAAAGTTATAATCTCTGCTTAACCGACATGCGCTTGCCGGACGGGCTGGGGCTAGAATTGGTGCAGCATATTGCCGCCAACCACACCGGCTTGCCGGTCGCGGTGATTACCGCTTACGGCAGCGCGGAGAATGCCGTTTCTGCCTTAAAGGCAGGGGCATTTGACTATTTGACCAAGCCCATTTCGCTTAAACAATTACGTCCTTTAGTGGAATCGGCGCTCAAGCTGTCCAGCTCTGACGCCAAGCAAACCAGCAATACTGTGGATTTAATCGGTCAATCGCCCGCCATGAGTTATGTGCGCACCATGATTGAAAAACTGGCTCGCAGCCAAGCGCCTGTTTACATTAGCGGTGAGTCTGGCAGCGGCAAGGAATTAGCCGCGCGCTTGATTCACAGCAATAGCTCACGCCGCGACAAAAGCTTTGTGGCAGTCAATTGTGGCGCCATACCCGAAAACCTGATGGAAAGTGAGTTTTTTGGCTATAAAAAAGGCGCCTTTACAGGTGCCGCGCAGGATACCTCCGGCTTATTCCAGGCGGCGAACGGTGGCACGCTTTTCCTGGATGAAGTGGCCGATTTGCCACTAGCCATGCAAGTAAAGTTATTGCGCGCGATCCAAGAGAAAAAGGTGCGCAGCGTGGGTGGCACGCTTGAAGAAAGCGTGGATGTGCGCATCATTAGCGCCACCCACAAAAATCTGAGCGATATGATGAGCAACGGCTTATTCCGGCAGGATTTGTATTACCGCCTGAATGTGATTCAGCTCAAAATGCCTGCCTTAAGGGACAGGCCTGAAGACATCCCTGAACTGACGCAAAAATTATTGCACAAGCTATGTGATGCACAGTCGATTGCGGTGCCTGTACTTGAAAATAGCGCCAGTAAGCTAATCAGCAGACTCTCTTTTGACGGCAATGTTCGTGAACTGGAGAATATGCTGGAGCGTGCCTTGGCATTGTGCGATGGCCAAAGAATCTGCGCCGATGATTTATTGATGGACCATCAGCCTAAACTTACCGCTGACGATAAAATCAGCTTTGACCCCAGCAAAACGCCTGAGCTTGGCTTGCCTGAGTATTTAGAAGACATTGAAAAACGCG
Source organism: Pseudomonadota bacterium (assembly GCA_040387035.1). GTDB lineage: Bacteria > Pseudomonadota > Gammaproteobacteria > Burkholderiales > Methylophilaceae > Methylotenera_A. The sequence goes on from JAZKEN010000100.1 coordinate 14,048, forward strand.
CCATTTTAAAGGCGCTGGCCAAAGCCAATAATAATAAAACGGCAGCGGCCAAATTGCTGGGGGTCAGCTTTAGAACCCTGCGATACCGCTTAGCCAAGCTGGGCCTGGCTAAGGATGACGATACCGATATGGTGGATGAAAGTTTGTACGACTAAAATATCGTTGCGTTAGCTCAGCGCGATAAACAAATAGGTAATATACATCGCACCGTTAACCAATAAATGCCAGACGCGTATACCGCCTTTTGCCATCAAAAAACGCATCCACAGCGCCGCCACTAAGGTAATTACAAGCCCCCAAACCACTTCAGGACGCGGCTCCCATGGCGTTAACGAAATGCCGATTGCGGGTAATAATGTGCCTTGAAACACCATTGCACCGGTAATATTACCAAAAGCAAGAGTGTCTTTACCTTTACGAATCCATAAAATACTGTTCACTTTTTCAGGCAACTCGGTAGCGATTGGAATAATCAGCAATGACAGCATCAGCGCTGAAATACCCAACAGGTGCGAGGCTTCTTCAACACCATTGATAAAACCTTTTGCACCGGCGATTAATAGCAACAGGCCTAAAATAATCTGTAGTGCAATGGTGTAGGTATTGGTTGGGATACCCAGCCTGCTCATAAACATGGGGCTTTCAGCTTCTGTCGCATGGCCTTCTTCAACCAGGTCTTTGGAAGCGCTCAGTGTCATCCATACATAAACCACATAGATAAGCACCATAACGACGCCCAGCATATGGCGTACGATAACGTTTTCATGCGGCACGTATAAAGCGCCTGCGGCAACGATAAAGGCGAAAATAAAAAAGTTTAAATCACGCGTAAGGCCTGTGCGCTCCGGGCGTAGATGACCATTGGTGCCACGGCGTTTCCATACCGAAATAGCCATTAGGCTAATGGATAATGTGGCTAGCATCAGCGGTGCACCCAAAATCGCACCCACGCCGATTTCGTGATTGGTGGCCATGCTGGCGGTACCTGCAAAAATCGCTAATAGCGGCACCATCGTTTCTGGCAAGGCGGTACCAACAGCCGCAAATAATGAGCCGGTCACACCTTCTGATATACCTAGTTTTTCACCTAAATGCTCCAGCGCGTTGGTAAACACCTCAGCCGCAATTAAAATAACAATCAGCATCATAAACAACTGTAAGAAAACCATGCTTAAACATCTCTAAAAATTAGGTAAGATGTTATTTTATCGGATTAATCATGGTTTTGACTAAATAATTCATCATGCTGCACATCAACCCACAAGGATTTATTACCAGCGCCAAACAAGTATGCTCGCCCAATTTTGATGCGCGGCCTTGCGGCGATGCCACAGCGCCGGAAATCAGCATGATCGTGATACACAATATCAGCCTGCCGCCCAACCAATATGGCGGCAATGGCATCGTTGAGTTATTTACCAATACGCTTGACCCTGATGAACACCCCTACTATGCAGAAATCCACACGCGCAAGGTGTCGTCGCACTTCCTGATCAGGCGCGATGGCGAGCTGGTACAGTTTGTTTCTTGCCTTGAGCGTGCCTGGCATGCGGGTGTATCCACTTGGCTGGGACGTGAACGTTGTAACGATTTCTCTGTCGGAATCGAGCTGGAGGGCAGTGATTTTGAAGCGTTTGAACCTGCGCAATACAACTCGCTGCAACAATTGATTGAAACTTTAAAACAGACTTACCCTATTCAACATATCGTTGGCCATTCCGATATTGCGCCCGGCCGCAAAACGGATCCGGGCCCTTATTTTGACTGGTCCATCATTCAACAAAAACCGAACAATCGCGAATCTCATGCCAATAAAAAACTTTAGTGCCAATCATTACTTTACCCGTATTTGTATCCTTGCTTTATTTGGCTTAAGCATTAGCGCCTGCAACAAGCAGCCGGCAGCCGATACAAAAGCAGATGCTGCCAATTTAAGATCCACCCAAATCAGCGTGGTTAAAGTGGATACTAAAAACTTGTTTTTATATGAAGAATCGGTTGGCACGCTAGAAGGTGTGATTGATCCGGTCGTCGCCGCAGAGATTTCTGCGCGGGTGCTAAAAGTATTGGTGCATCCTGGGCAAACCGTTAAAAAAGGTGAAACAATTGCCTTATTGGATGGCAGTGATTTTGGCTACCAACGCCAAGAGTCCTTATCAGAAGTGGCGCGCATTGAAGCCTTGTTAGCCAACCAATCCAGGATAGTCGAACGCAACCGCGCCTTGGTTGAAAAAAACTTTATCTCTAAAAATGCCTTGGACGATGCCAGCACCCAGCTGGATGCGCTAAAGCAACAACTGGCAGGCGCTAAAAGCCGTATTGCCACCATCAATCATAATGGCTCTAAAAATCGTGTCGTTTCACCAACTGATGGCGTAGTAGAAAAACAATTGGTCGCAACAGGCGACTATGTGCGTGTTGGCGACCCGATTTTGCAAATCATCAGCAAAAAGTTACTGCGTGCGCACATCCCTTTTCCCGAGCATATTGCGGCCAAATTAAAACCCGGTTTAACCGTGATTATGACCACGCCTACATCGACCAAGGAAGTGCGTTCTGTTATCAATGAATTGAAGCCGCAAATTGTAGCCAATAGCCGCAGTATTGATGTGATTGCCGATATACGCGATGAGGCGGACTGGCAGCCGGGCGCCAGTGTGAACGCGCGCGTGATTTTAGGTGACAGGCCCAGCGCCATTGTGGTGCCAGAACAAAGCATTGTGCTGCGCCCTGCCGGTGAAGTGGTGTATGAAATTGTGAATAATGAAGCGTTGCAGCGGGTGGTTAAAACCGGTTTGCAGCAAAACGGCGGCATTGAGATTTTAGAAGGACTCAACGGCAGCGAAACCATTGCGGTAGATGGTGCGGCATTTTTAACCGACAAAGCCAAAGTCAGCATCATCAAAGAACCATCTGGCAAAAATTAAGTTCACCAAGCAAATGAGCAACTCGCTCACAGAACCATGAAAGCGCAAATTTTTTAAATGACACTACCTGAACTTTCGATCAAACGCCATGTGCTGGCGTGGATGCTTTCTGGCGTACTGGTATTGTTCGGCATTATTTCGTACCAGCGCATTGCAATTGACCGTTTCCCGCTGATTGAATTTCCTATCATCACGGTCACCACCACGCTTAAAGGTGCCAATCCGGACATTATGGATACCTCCGTCACCAGCGTGATTGAATCGGCCCTCAACACCACTGCAGGCATTGAACACATACAATCCAGCTCTTCCCCCGGCGCTTCTATCGTGGTCATCACGTTCAAGCTGGAAAAAGACATCAATGTGGCCTACAACGAAGTGCAGGCCAAGCTAAATCAGGTGATTCGCCGGCTACCCACCGATATTGACCCGCCTATATTGCAAAAGGCCGAAACCAATGCAGAGCCCGTTTTGTGGCTGGCATTAAGCGGCGATAGAACGATTCAGCAATTAAATGTCTATGCGCTCAATACCCTTAAAAAGCAGCTGGAAACCATCAATGGCGTGGGTGAAGTGCAATTGGGCGGAAGACGCGACCGCAATATTCGCGTATTGCTAAAGCCTGACCGCATGAATGCTTACAACGTCACCACCACCGATATTGTGAACGCATTTAATCGCGAGCATATTCAAGTCCCGGGCGGTTTTCTGGTGAGCCAGAGTGCCGAGCGCCTGTTAAAACTGGATCTGGAGTTTCACCGTTTGCCAGACTTGGCCGAAATGGTGGTCATGCAGCGCGACGGTGTATCGGTTAAGTTAAAACAAGTGGCCAGTGTTGAAGATGGCCTAACCGATTTCAGGCAGCTTGCACGCTTTAACGCCAAGCCAACCGTGGGCTTGGGCATTATTAAGGTACCTAATTCCAATACGGTGGATATTATTGATGAGGTGGAACGCCGTTTAGAGAAAGAAATCCGTCCTAATCTGCCGCCCGGTATGCAGGTTGAAGTATCCGCCAACGAAGCACCTTTTATCAGGGAAATGGTAAAGGCATTACAAGAACACTTGCTGGAAGGTACCTTGTTTGCCGCCTTGATCGTGCTGATTTTTATGCGCTCCCTTAGCTCTACCCTGATGATTTGCCTGGAAATCCCGGTTTCATTACTGGGCGCCATCGCTGTGATGTATTTTGCCGGTTACACCTTTAACAGCATGACGCTGCTGGCCCTGCTATTGCTGGTAGGGGTGGTGGTGGACGATGCAATTGTAGTGCGTGAAAGTATTATGCGGCATTTAAGCGGCGAGCTGGGCACAGGGCTTAAAAATGTCGATACCACAAATCCCAAAGCGGTGATGGCGTTTCGCCAGCAAGCCACCATTCATGGTAGCCGTGAAATCGTGTTTGCGGTGCTGGCCTCGTCGCTATCTTTGGTGTGTATTTTTGCACCTGTGATTTTTATGGAAGGCATTATTGGCAAGTTTTTTGAGGCGTTTGCGGTGGTGGTGACGGTGGGCGTGGTGGTTTCGATGTTTGTTTCACTCACGCTCACGCCCATGCTGTGCTCGCGCTATTTATCCAGCAACACAGAGCACGGTAAACTCTATCACTCGCTGGATGGGTTCTTTGCCGGCCTGGATAATTTCTATGCGCGGCTTTTAAGTCTGTCGCTCATGCACCGCTGGAAAGTGATTTTGGTCACTATTTTGGTGGTCGCTTCCAGTGCCTTCTTTTTTAGCGCGGTTACCAAGGAGTTTGTGCCGGAAGCCGATGAAGGTAAATTTAATGTGAGCTTTAAAACGCCGTTAGGCTCAAGCTTGGAATACACCAATACGCGCCTGGATTTAATCGAAAAAGTGATGTTTAAGCACACGGATGATATCGCCAGCTTTTTCTCAGTGGTTGGTGCAGGTGCACAAGGCCAGGTTAACGCTGGCCGCATCAGTGTGCGTTTAAAAGACAGGCATGAGCGTGCTAACACGCAAAAAGAACTGATCGCCAAGCTGAAAGACGAACTGGCGGAAATCCCTGGTGTGCAGGCTTACCCGGTGCCCGCCAGCATGGTGCGTGGCCAGCGTTCAGAAAAATTACAATTCAATATCACCGGCCCCAGCATTGAAAACGTCAGCAAATATGCAAAAGCCATTCAGCAACGCCTGACCGATATTAAAGGCTTTGGCAAAGTCGATTTAGATTTGCAACTGGACTTGCCGCAACTCAATATGCAGATTGACCGCGACCGCGCAGCAGGCTTTGGCATCAGCGCTGCCGATATTGCCAACGCGGTCAGCGTATATGCGGGCGGTATCAATGTGGCTAAATTTAACGATGAGGATGGCGATGGCCAGCGTTACGATATTCGCCTCAAAGCCGAAGATGGTAACTTTAATCAAATAACCGATCTCAGCAAGATTTACCTGCGCGCTAACAATGGCGATCTGGTGCGGCTGGATAGCGTTGCACAATTTAAACAAACCCTGGGTGCGGCTGTGATTGGCCGCTACGATTTGCAATACGCAGCCAATCTATACGCCAGCCCAACCATTCCTTTAGGTGAAGCGGTAACAGCGGTAGAAGCCGCAGCCAAAGAGATACTGCCCGCCGAATACAAATACAAACTTTCCGGGCAGGCCGAAGAGTTTGCCAAAACCTTTAAAAATGTATCGTTTATCTTTGCCTTGGCTTTGGTGCTGCTATACATGGTGCTGGCCAGCCAGTTCAATTCATTCCTGCAACCGCTTATTGTGATGGTGGCTCAACCGCTGGCCATTATCGGTGGCGTATTTGCATTATGGTTGACCGGTAATAGCCTGAATATCTTCTCCATGATTGGCCTGGTGCTGCTGATTGGCCTGGTGGCTAAAAACTCTATTTTGCTGGTGGACCTGACCAATCAACTACGCGCTGAAGGCCAATCCATCAATCAAGCACTGCTTAACGCCTGCCCTATCCGCATGCGCCCGGTGCTAATGACATCGCTAACGATTATTTTGGCACTGTTACCGGCCGCCTTAGGCTTGGGCGCAGGCGAAGAAACCAATGGCCCGTTATCGGTAGCGGTGATAGGCGGCATGATTTCATCGACTTTGCTGACCTTGGTAGTGGTACCTGCGGTTTACTCATTGGCAATGGGTGGAGTTGAAAAGCTTACGCATTCACACCCGGTTTCTTAGCCAAGCTAATGGCTAAGAAACCGGTCAGCACCAAGGCGGTGCCAGCTAATTGTACGCCAGTGACTTTTTCACCCAAAAACGCATAGGCAAGCAAGATAGTCGCAACTGGCCCCACCGAGCTGATCAGTGCGGCTTTGCTACTGCCAAGGCGGTGAATGCCGGCGTTCATCAAAATCGCCGGCAGCACTGTGGCAACCACCGCCATCAACAAACTTAACCAATACACTTGAGATGGCAAATGCATGGCAGCGCGCACATTAGCCGTAGTAGCAAAGTGGATTGCACTGGCTAGCGTGGCAATTAGCATGGTATAAGACGTGAACAATGTAGCGCCCAAGCGAGGAATCAGCTTGCCACTGTAGACCAGATACACGGCGTATACGATGGCACTGGCCAATACCAAGCCGGCCCCTAAAAGCGTGTGTGCACTTGCAGAGCTCGCAGCAGGCAAGCTGACATCATGCCATACAACCAATATCACACCCATGTAACTTGCCGCCAGGGCAAACAGCTCACGCTTGGTAATGTGATGTTTGAACAACACTGCGCTAAGCACCACCACAATAGTGGGATACAAAAACAAAATCACACGCTCCAAACCGGCGGACACATAGCTAAGGCCTTCAAAATTAAGCCACATGGATCCATAACCGCCTACCGCGGCCAAGCACACAAGCGCCCAGAAATCGGCAACAGTCAGTTTTGGTAATGGCGCAGAGAGCAAACCCCATATGGCTAATCCAATAAAGAACGGAACAGAGAAGGCCATGCGTAGCGCAATCAGCGTGGCTGCGTCGACATGATAGGCATAGGCCAGCTTGACGATGATGGCCTTTGAAGAGAATGCGATCGCAGATACCAGCACCATGACTGAGCCGGTAAACCTGTCTTGTTTTTGGGTTTGCATGTTGTTGCCCTCAAATAAAGGGGCTCAACGTGGGAGGTGTTACCTATCAACCGCGGAGAGCCCGCGGTTGCTTAAAATTATGACAAGCAAAAACCGCAGCACGCTATGGCGACTAGCCATAGTGCTTTACGGTTAATGACCGCTGATGCGGAGATGTATTGATTGATTGTCATAAGTTTGCGCACTTTACGCATTTGGTTACGGCAAGTCAAGCTGCAGGCAAACAGGCTTAATGAATCAGCGCTCAATCACTTTTGCCAGGTATTCCAGATTCAGGCCTTCTACTTTGGGTTGCCAAAGTGCCGGCTCAACAGGAAAGTCTTTAAACTCGCCAGTACGCATAAAACCTAAGCGTTCATAAAAGGCGATCAGTTCGTTACGAATGGAAATAACGGCCATATGAAAACCGGCAACGCGCCATTGCCTTAGCGTCATGGCTTCTGCCGCATGAATAATCTCTGCGCCGTAGCCACGGTTTTGTAGGCTTGGCTTGACGGCTATCATGCCAAAATGCGCGGTGCTTTTACCTGCAATGATTTGCAACTCACAACAAATGCTAGCCACGATCTGGTCATTTAATACGCCAATCAATATAAACGCATCTTCACGCTTGATAATGCCGGCAACCTCTGGTGTGCTGGTACGTAAACCATCCAGCAGGTCTGCTTCAGTGGTCCAGCCTGCGCGACTGGATTCGCCGCGATAGGCAGAGTTGATTAATGCGGCGATATCCTGCGCGTCGACCAGTTCGGCTTTATGAAAATGCAACATAGTAATACTTAATTTTTACTGACTAATTTTTGGACGACCAGGCTGCCGATCATATCGCCCTGCACGTTGACGGTGGTGCGTATGGTATCCAGTAGCCTGTCTATCGGTAGCAAAATCGCAATCGCTTCAGCAGGCAGGCCTACACTTTGCAGCACCATCACCATGGTCACCATGCCCGCGCTGGGGATGCCCGGCGCGCCTATGGCGGCTATCATCGCAGTAAAGAACACGATTAATTGCTGCATCAAGCTCAGCTCTATACCCACCAGGTTGGCGATAAATAAGGCAGCGGCGGCTTCATATAAGGCCGTGCCGTCCATATTGACGGTAGCGCCCAGCGGCACTACAAAACCGGCAATCTCCGGTTTTACATGCAAATGTTGCGTGGTGCAACGCATGGTCACCGGCAGCGTAGCGCTGCTAGAACTGGTAGCAAATGCGGTAATCAATGCCTCACGCGCACCGCGCCAGAACCATAACGGCGTTTTACTGGTAATCAGGTATAGCAACAGCGGTAGAATCACTACACCATGCAGCAAAGTTGTACCAATCACCACGGTCATAAATTTTGCCATGGTGCCCAACATGGCCGTATCTTGGGTGGCGACTAATTTCAGTAATAAAGCGGCAATCCCAAACGGAGCCAGCACCATCACCCAGCCCACAATGCGCATGGTCAGTTCCAGGCCCTCTTGCAATAAAGCCAGGATATTTTTGTAACGCTCACCGCCAATCACCAGCGCAATGCCTAGAATCAGCGCGAATATCACCACCGCCAGCACATCCCCCGTTGCCAGCGCAGCAAAAGGATTCATAAACAAGCCATGTAAAAACTGGGCAAAAAATTCAGGCAAAGGCAGTTGCTGCGCCTGGAAACTTTGCATGGAGTCTGCAAACATCGCCACCTGTAAGCCACTACCCGGCTTAAAATAGTTGCTGGCAAGCAAACCCAGCAAGATGGCGATAGCCATGGTAAATGCAAAAAATACCAGCGTGGTGACCCAAACGCGATGCATCTGGCTATGCTGGCGCAGATTGGCAATACCTACGGCTATGCTGCAAAAAACCAGCGGGATTAAGATCATCTTAAGCAAGTCGATAAACAAGGTGCCGACCAAACGAGAGGCGTACAAGCCGCCTTTGACCACAGTGTTTTCCGCGCCCAGGCTGTGGAAATACAAGCCAACTAAAACGCCAAATAATGCGCCGAGTAAAATTTGCGTATTCAGGCTTGGCGTTTTCATGCTGATTTAGACTTTATCGGCTTTGCTGGCTTTACTCGCTTTGGGGACGGCCGCTTTTGCGCTTTTAGTCGCGGCTTTTTTAGCGACTACTTTTTTCTCAGGCGCGGCTTCCGGCTCAAGCTCAGCTTCGGCCTCTTCTGCGACAGACGCTTTGATATTCTCAATCAGTTCAGCCGCCTCTTGCACGATTTCCTGCGAGATTTTTACTGCGCCATCTGCTGGATTGATTTTTTCAAACACGGCCGCAAAGAAACCATCAGTCCCATGCAAGTGCGGCAATAGTTTTAAATAATCGCCGGTATCCAGCTTGATTTGCTGGTGACTTAATACCGTATTGGCAGGGATTAATTTGAAATCTGGATTCGCACTTAAAAATGCTTCGGCAATCGCTTCGTTCTCATCATTCAATAGACTGCATGTCGCATAGATCAAGCGGCCGCCTGTTTTAGTCAGCTTGGCGGCACGCGCCAGGATATTGGTTTGCTTGATATTCAATTCAGCAATATCCGCTTCTTCAAAGCGCCATTTTAAATCGGGGTTACGGCGCAGGGTGCCAAAACCACTGCATGGCGCATCCACCAATACACGGTCGAACTTACCATTGAGGCGTTTTAATTTAGGGTCGGTTTCAGAACTGATGACTTGCGCATGCAAATTCGATAAGCCTGAACGTTTAAGGCGTTTGCCCAAATTAAACAAGCGTTTTTCAGAAATATCAAACGCGTACAAACGGCCTGTATTTTTCATCAAAGCGCCAATCGCTAGCGTTTTTCCGCCTGCACCTGCGCAAAAATCCGCCACCATCTGACCACGTTTTGGTGCAACCAAATAGGCCAATAGCTGGCTGCCTTCGTCCTGCACTTCAATCTTGCCTGCTTCAAACAGCACATGCTTGCTGATATTCAAACGCGCGCCCATGCGGATACCGATGGGCGAATAAGGCGTGACTTCAATCACATTATCTTTAATGGTATTTTCCGCCAGCATGCGCGCTAACACCTCTTCGCGTGTTCCCTTGATGGTATTCACGCGCAAATCCAGGGATGCCTGCTCAAACATGCTGCGGCAGATGGTCAGCGCTTCGGCTTCCCCATATTGCGCTACCAGCTTGTTCCATAACCAGTCGCGCACATCAGCCTGCACGGCCAGCGGAAACTCCTGGGTAGATCTGGCTTTAATGGCATGTGCCCACTCGGTTTGCTGCTCATTTAAAATCGGCTCTAACTCACGTATGCTTTTACCCTGCACGCGCAATAGCCAGGCTAGAATCAGTTTACGCGCATCATCCGGGTCATTCGCCTCATTGGCCGTTACTGCGCTTAAATAACGTAAGCGGCGCAATACGCCATAGACGCTCTCTGCCACAAACGCGCGGTCTTTGGTGCCAAGCTCACGGTTGTTACGGAAAAAATCGCCTAATTTGGCATCGGCAGGACTGTTAAAATCCAGCAGATTGGTCAATAGCATGGCTGCCTGGCGCAGTAAATTTGGGGTCATGTTGTAGTCTTAAATTTTAAAGTTAATTGAGTGACGGTCGTGTGGTATTAATGCGATTGGCCACTAATTCGTACACTTTACCGTTTTTTTCTGTTTTGCGAATTTTTACTGGCACATATTGATAATCGGTTGCCAGCCAAAGCTCTGTTTTTTCGTCTGTATTTTCACCTTCATGCAAAATATGGATGGTTTTGATCTCGCCTAGCGCGGTATTGATATTCTCTTCGCCACCAAAACTATAATGATAGCTGGTCAATTTTTTACCGGTGGCAATATTAATCTGCATGCGTTCTAAAGGTGCTACGTACATAAATTGATACATAAAACTGAGTAAATCTTGTGCGCCATCGTTAATTTCTGCTGTTTTTGTGCCCTTGGACGTAATCAAGTTAACGGTTTTATTTTGCCAATCAAACTTGGCGGAGTAGGTTTTATCGGTTTTATTACCGTATTGATAACGGTAATTGTCTGGCCGCAAGCCGCTTTCCGTCAGTTGGCCGGCACTGGTTTGCACCAAATTAGCGATAATCAGCGCCGCCAAGCCTTGCGGCTTAATCAAGCTGGACAGCTGGTATTGTTTGCCATCGCTTAAATCAAATACGATTTTGGCGCTGCCTTCGCTGACGCCATCTATCTGTGTTCTTACATCAAAATCGGTTTCTACATACTGGTAAGCGTTTTCATTGATTACCAAGCCTTCATCAACCGGTTGCGATTCGCTTTCTGCTACCGCACTGGCTTCGGAAGCCGTATCTGATAAAGGCTGCGGGCTTTGCTCAGGCACTGGTGTTTGAAAATCTTCAGGCTTAAATTCTTCTGGCAATGGCTCTAACACCGGCTCTGCCACATCCGGCTGTTCTATAATTTGCTTAGCTACCTTAGTTTGCTTGCTAGTTTTGTCATCCTTCACTTCTGCATCTTTAACTAGCGCTTTTTTTGCCACCTTTGGCATTTGCAGCCTGGCTTCAAGCATATGCGTTTGTGGTTGAAGGCTAGGTAAGCGCACATCATAACCGCCCACCAAAAAAGCATGCAGTATGGCAGATACAACAACGGCTAGCGCTAGTCTTTTAGTGCTGCTGTCTTGAATGAATTCTGCAACATTAGTCCACATGTATTTTGGTTAAGGTTTGCTCAAAATTGGCGCCATTTTCATCCGTTAGCTGGTATTGCACGGGTAAAAAATGTTGATCTTGCGCCAACCATAACTGTTTTTTGTCATCGCCTGCCGCAGGCGCATTGGCTATATGCATCGTTTTAAATTGCGTATTAGCCGCATCTAATTTCAAGCCACGCGCCAAAATCTTGTATTGATATTGATCCAGTTTTTTACCGGTAGTGAGTGTGACATTAATCTTTTGGGCCGCGCGCGCTTTTGCCGGCATAAACATAAACTGGTAGGCATAACTCAGCAAATCTTGCGTACCTTTTTCTAAAGCTTGTGTTCTCACCTCACCTTTGACTTGCATATTCAGCGTTTTGTTGGCCCAATCAAAATCACTGATCAACGATTTCTTTCTATTGTCGCCTTGATGCAATTCAAAATGTTTGGGTTTTAAGCCGTCTTTAGTCACGCTACCGCTGCTGGATAGTTTGCGTTCGCCCAACAGGGCATAAACACCAATACCTTTTGTAACCGAGTCAATTTTGTACTGTTTGCCATCCTGGCTAAAATTTTCCACCACGGTGGCAAATAGCTCACCATCGCGCTTTACCTCGTATTCCAGCTGAACATTTTTGGGCGCTGCTTGCGCCATGGCGCCGTATACAGCGATACACAAAAAAATAATCCATTGGCTTTGCTTAAACATGTATTTTTCCAAACTGATTGATAAAGCTGTTTAACGCATCGCAGTTGGTTGCGTTGTCCGCTTAAACAACAATAGTGGCTGGCTCATTGGCATTTTGCGCGCGAATGGTGCCAATTTCGTACACGGTTTCGCCCGCCGCTTCCAACAGTTGCTTAGCCGCTGCCGCATCACTTTTAGACATAATTACGGCCATGCCGATACCACAGTTAAAGGTTTTGTACATTTCGCTGTGCGTAATATTGCCTTGCGTTTGCAGCCATTTAAATAATGGTGGCAGATCCCAGCTTTTTGCGCTGATCTCTGCGGTTAAGCCAGCCGGCAAAACACGCGGGATATTTTCAGTAATACCACCACCGGTAATATGCGCCATGCCTTTTACTGGCAAGGCCTCAATTAATTTAAGCAAAGATTTCACATAGATTTTGGTCGGTGCCATCACCACATCTTTGAATTTTTTGCCATGAAAGTCTGACTCAAAATCGATACCCGAATTGCTGATCAGCTTGCGAATCAATGAGTAACCATTGGAATGTGCACCGCTTGAAGCCAGGCCCAGCACTACATCACCGGCCGCAATGCTCAAGCCATTGATGATTTTTTCTTTATCCACACAACCCACTGCAAAGCCAGCCAGATCGTATTCGCCGGCCGGGTACATGCCTGGCATTTCTGCCGTTTCGCCACCCACTAGCGCGCAGCCCGATTGTTCGCAGCCTTCTGCAATACCTTTAATCACCTGCGCCGCAGTGCCTACTTCCAGCTTGCCGCAAGCAAAATAATCCAGGAAGAACAAAGGCTCTGCGCCCTGCACCAGGATATCATTCACACTCATGGCGACCAGGTCGATGCCAACCGTATCGTGTTTATTCAGTTCAAAAGCCAGCTTTAATTTAGTACCCACGCCATCGGTGCCCGAAACCAGTACAGGATTCTTAAACTTTTTAGGCATCTCAAACAATGAGCCGAAACCACCGATACCAGCCAGCACTTCTGGGCGCATGGTGCGCTTGGCAAAAGGCTTGATCTGTTCTACCAGAGCATCGCCTGCCTCAATATCAACGCCTGCATCGCGGTAACTGATGGAATTTGTGTTAGGGTTGTTGGTGTTCAAAACTGTTCTCGATTCAATTAATTGCAATATGGCTATTTAATGTAAGTATAATTTTAACTTAACGCACATTTTAACTCACTATTTAATCCATCCATGTCTAATCAACCAAAAAACAGTCGCAATAAACTGTCTGAAAGCAATATTGTTGCAGATAACCGTTGGTTAATTTTAAGTGCAGCGTTTCTGTTGCTGCTGTATTTCCTGCTACCGGTGCTGACACCGTTTGTGACGGCAGCCATCCTGGCCTACATTTGCGACCCGCTGGTGGATAGGTTAAGTCTACTTGGCCACAAAAAATACAAATTCGGCCGCACAACCGCCACCGTATTGGTGATGGCGGCCTTGACGGGCATTATTGCCTTGCTGCTGTTGATTATTATTCCTGTTTTGCAAAAAGAATCTTTGCTGATTATTGAGCGGCTGCCAAACATCATTACCAATATCCGCACCACCGTTGAGCCTTTTTTACAAAAACACTTTGGCATTAGCCTGGCGATTGATAGCACGCAAATTCAAGAAATCATCACCAAGAACTGGAAAACGGCGGGCAATTTATTGGGTGACGTGCTGAAAACCGCAGGCACAAACAGCATGGCGCTAATTGGCGTGATTGCCAATATTCTATTATTACCGGTGGTTCTGTTCTATTTATTGCGTGACTGGGATGAGTTAATGGCAGGTATCGGCAATTTGATTCCACGTCAATTTATCGGCAAAACCACTGAATTGGCGGTGGAAATCGACCAAATGCTGGCTGAATTCTTGCGCGGGCAATTTACCGTGATGCTGATCATGAGTGTGTTTTATGCTGCCGGCCTATGGCTTGCCGGCTTGGATATGGCGCTACCAATTGGCATTATCGCAGGCTTACTGGGTTTTATACCCTACCTAGGCCCGGCAATCGGCATGGGTTTGGCATTGTTGGTAGGCGCTTTACAGTTCACCAGCATTGGCCAATTAGTGCCGGTTTTAATGGTGTTTGGTATTGGCCAATTGCTTGAAAGCAATTTTATTACGCCCAAGCTGGTGGGTGACCGTATTGGCCTGCACCCTGTTGTGGTCATTTTTGCATTATTAGCAGGCGGGCAGCTATTTGGCTTTGTTGGCGTACTGCTGGCCTTACCCGTTAGCGCCGCCATTGCCGTTGGGCTGCGCCATACAAAAGATAATTACTTAGATAGCGACGCCTATCTTAAGTAGCTATTTAGCTTTGCCTGACTGCGCTTACAACCCTATTTTTCAAGCATACCTGCATGAAACAACTGTTACTCGACATTAAACCTGCCGCGCGCCCTACCCTGCAAAATTTTGTGGCGGGGCGTAACGCCGAAGCGCTTGCCAGCCTGACAATGGCGATTAATGGTCAAGCCCGGCAATTTATTTACCTATGGGGCGAATCCGGCTCCGGCAAAAGCCATTTGCTGCAGGCCTGCAAAGCCTTGGGTGCTAAAGTGGTTGATGATGTACATCTGCTGAACAATTCAGCGCAAATTGATTTATTTAACCAATATAATCAACTTAAAGAAGCCGGCGAATGGATGATTACGGCAGGCTTGCATGCGCCTACGCAGATGGGTTTGCGTGATGATGTGGCAACGCGCCTGGCCTGGGGCTTGGTATACCAATTGCAGCCGCTGAATGATATTGAAAAAGCCACCGCGCTGAAACAGCATGCTTTTGAACGCGGCATGAAATTGCCCGATGAAGTCGTGGATTACTGCCTGCGCTACCTGCGCCGCGATTTGCCTACACTAATGGCGACATTGGATGCGCTGGACGAATGGTCGCTGACCATGCAAAAACCGATTACAGTGCCCATGCTGCGTAAGCTATTGCAGCTCAATTTAGA
>JAZKEN010000101.1:0-5541 GCA_040387035.1 Pseudomonadota bacterium
TTTTCAGGAATACCTTTTCCTTGATATATATCAAACAGTTGCACTTGTGTCACAAGCGGAATGTCCGCCTTTGCAATTGCATCAAAAAGTTGCTGAACGGGTAAATCACCATCCACAATCACTGCCAAGTCGCGACGTATTGCCAAGGTTTTTGGCACTTCGGCATAGCGGGCGATTGGCTTTTGTAACAGCGGCAATGCTTGCAACTCAAAAAGATACGTATTTTTAGCCAAACTGTAGTGTTGCTGCCATTTCGGGTGTAGCTTACCTAACCAGCCAATAGCATTGCCATGCAAATAGACACGGGCTGACTGGCCGGGATGCAATGCACTATGTGTTTCTACTCGATACTCAGCTTTGCCGTGCGTTAAGCTGTCAATAGTGGCTTTTACATCGTAGAAATCCACCTCTTTTGCCGTTGTGCCCCACTGCTCGGGCTGGAATGCACCATAAAATAAGCCTGCCACACGCAAGTTTTCAGTATATGTACCTTGTTGTGATTGATGGTAGCTGCTGCCTACTTCAAACAGCATGGCGCGCTCTTGCTTGCGATTCAGGTTATAGGTCAGTGTATCCAGCAAACCACCCCATAAGCCGCTACGCATCACGCTTAGATTACTGGCAATAGGGTTCTTAAGCTTGATCGGATTTGCATTTCCCAATAAATCGCGCTCCCAACTTTCATCCACAAAGCTGTAGGTCACAATCTCTTGGTAGCCTTGCGTTTTTAGCGTATCGCGAAGCCAAGCCTGATTCAATGTCGCTTCGCTAGCCGCCAGCATACCCAGGTTAGCGGTTGGCGTGATGACGGCGATTTTATCGTAGCCATGTAAGCGTGCAATTTCTTCGATTAAGTCTTCTTCAATCGCAATATCAAAGCGGTAAGTTGGTGCTTGCACTGCAAATACATCGCCTTTTAGGCTAAATTCAAATCCAAGCTGTGACAGCAAGGTACCGACTGTAGCTTGCGGTATGCTGATGCCCAACACCGATAACAGCCGTGGATAGCGCAAGTGCACGGTTTTACGGGCAGGCAACGCATTGGTAACGGCTGTGATTGCACCGGCTTTGCCGCCACAGATTGCCAGCACCAAAGCTGTAGCGCGTTCCAGCGCTAATTGAGTGCTGCCAAAATCCACACCGCGCTCAAAGCGATAAGATGAGTCCGTGCTTAAGCCTAAACGACGCGCTTTGCCAGCAATCGCATCCGGGGCAAAAAACGCACTTTCCAAAAATATGTCGCCAGTGCTATCTGTCACAGATGTAGGCTCACCGCCCATAATCCCTGCCAGTGCAATCGCACCATTGTCATCGGCAATTACCAAATCATCACTGGCTAATTTGACTTCGGTATTATTCAGCAATTTGATGGGTTCATCTTTTGCAGCGAATCTAACCTTAATGCTACCGCTTAGCTTCGCCAAATCAAAAGCATGCAGCGGCTGGCCCAGTTCCAGCAGCACATAATTGGTGATATCCACAATCGCACTGATGCTGCGAATACC
Organism: Pseudomonadota bacterium; assembly: GCA_040387035.1. GTDB lineage: Bacteria > Pseudomonadota > Gammaproteobacteria > Burkholderiales > Methylophilaceae > Methylotenera_A. The sequence goes on from JAZKEN010000101.1 coordinate 1,506, forward strand.
GCTACGCTCCAAATTGCGCACCATCCAATCCGGTGTTTTGGCTTGTGCATTCACCGTCTCAATCACGCGGCCGTAGTAGGCAGGGCATGCATCACTTGCATCTACGCTCACCGATTGTGTATTTGCGCTTTCAACCTTGGCTGCATCAAGCACAGGCAAAGTCACAGCTGCGCCGGTAATCGCCGCCACATCACGCGCAATACCTAAAATACTCAAGCAATCGGCACGGTTAGGGGTTAATTTTAAGGTGAGCGCATGGTCATTCAGATCCAAGTATTCGCGGATATCCTGGCCCGCTGGCGCGTCACTTGGCAACTCCAGCAAGCCACTGGCTTCCGCTGCCAAGCCCAGCTCTTTGGCAGAACACATCATGCCGAATGATTCTACACCACGCACTTTTGCCGCTTTGATACTGATGCCCGGCAGCTCTGCCCCAACTAATGCACAAGGCGCTTTTAAGCCTACGCGTGCATTGCTTGCACCACAGACAATCTGCAGGATTTCTTTACCGATATTGACCTTACACACTTGCAATCGATCAGCATCGGGATGTTTGTTCGCCTCAACGATTTCGCCGATTACGATATTGCCAAAAGCAGGCGCAACCGGCGTCATCTCTTCGACTTCAAGCCCGGCCATGGTTAAGGCATGACTGAGCTCTTTCGAATCAAGGCTGGTATTAACGAATTGGCGAAGCCAGTTTTCTGAAAATTGCATATTGTTTTAGCCACAGAGAACACAGAGTGCACAGAGAAAATCTTTTGGATTTACTATTTGCGAAACTCAAAATGCTGCGACTTTAGTCCTTATGTCATTCTATAAATATTTGTTTAGTTTTCTCTGTGAGCCTTGTGGCTTAAATCATTTAAACTGCGACAAAAACCGTAAATCATTATTAAAGAAATGGCGCAAATCATTAACCCCGTAGCGCAACATCGCCAGGCGTTCTACGCCTAGACCAAACGCAAAGCCACGGTATTTTTCGCTATCGATATTCACATGCTTGAACACTTCAGGATGCACCATACCGCAGCCACCAATTTCTAACCAGCCGCCATTCCAGCTCATATCCATTTCGGCTGATGGTTCGGTGAACGGGAAAAATGATGGCCTGAACCTGACGGTCAAATCGTCACGCTCAAAGAATTTCTGCAGGAAGTCCTGTACCACGCCTTTAAGATTAGCGAAACTGATATCCTGATCTACCCACAAGCCTTCTACTTGGTGAAACATCGGTGAATGGGTTGCGTCAGAGTCAACGCGGTATACACGGCCTGGCGCAATAATTTTTAATGGCGGCTCTTTGTTTTCCATATAGTGGATTTGTACAGGCGAGGTATGCGTTCTTAGAACGTTACTTTCGTCCACATAAAACGTATCGTGCATAGCACGTGCCGGATGATTCTCCGGGATATTCAATGCTGTGAAATTATAAAAATCCGTTTCGATCTCAGGGCCAGTCGCCACATCAAAGCCAATCGAATGGAATAACTCTTCGATACGTCGCAATGTTAAAGTCACCGGGTGCAAACCACCTTGTGACTGAGCACGCGCAGGCAATGTCACATCCAGCGATTCATTTGCAAGCTGTTTATCCAACTCAATTTTTTGCAGCGCATCACGGCGCGCTTTTAAAGCCTCTTCTACTGCCACTTTCAGTACATTGATGGCGGCACCAGCAGCCGGACGCTCTTCAGCGCTTAATTTACCCAGGCCTTTAAGCTGCTCAGTCAGCAAACCAGTCTTGCCTAAATACTTAGCTTTGGCATTTTCAAGGTCATTGATATTAGTACAAACAGAAAAGTCAGCATTGGCTTGCGAGATAATTTGATCGGAGTTTTGCACTGGAAGAAGAGATAATTAAAGTTGCAATATTTTAACTGAAATTAGGCGCTATGGGGCGAATTGCAGGCTAGGAAGACATGCCTGCCGCTAAATTGAATCGAATGAATAATATATTAATTCCTGCATAACGTTGCATTCAATGATTGCATCAAACTCGATCTCAAAATAACAGGAATAATCAATACGTTAGTTACAAAATACAAAAGTATCTAGTTTAGGGTCTCAAGTATTCTTATTTTTATATGATAGTATAGTTTCCCCTCAATAATTAAGAAAAATTATGTACAAAACTTCCAGCGCAATACTACTTTCAATCTGTTTGATTAGTTGTGGCGGCAGGGCTGCTAATCCGGTAATGGTTCAACAGTATGGAGATCAAAATGCCTCTTGTGCAGGTATCGAAAAAGAGCTTGGTTTCATTGAGTCGGAAGTAACGCGTTTAGCCCCTCAGACTGATAAAAGCGGTAAAAATGCGGCACTCGGCGTTACCGGCGCAGTATTTCTAATACCATTATTTTTCATGGATTTTAGTAAGGCTGAACAAATTGAAGTAGATGCCTATCGCCGTCGTTATAACCACCTACTGATATTGGCTGAAGATAAAAAATGCGGCATCAATAAACAACAAATTCCGGACACGGCACCTGTACCTGCACCACAAAATCCTGCGCCATAGAATTAAGATCAACATCTGTTCTGCAAATAAAAAAGAGGCCGTAGCCTCTTTTTTATTTGCAGATAATGCAAGTATCTCTTAAGCAGCTAGACCTGTTTTAGCTAACTCAACAAATTTAGCAAATGCTGCTTTGTCAAATACGGCTAAATCCGCTAGTACTTTACGATCCACTTCAATTGAAGCTTTTTTCAAGCCATTCATGAAGCGGCTGTAAGTCAGACCTAACTCACGCGCGCCTGCATTGATACGTGCAATCCATAATGTACGGAATTGACGTTTTTTCTGGCGACGGTCACGGTAAGCATATTGACCGGCTTTCATTACCGCTTGCTTGGCAACGCGATAAACGTTTTTACGACGACCGCGATAACCTTTAGCGGCGTTTAATACTTTTTTATGTCTTGCGCGAGCGATGACACCACGTTTTACTCTAGGCATATCGGTCTCCTTATTGTGTTGGCATCATGGCGCGAACGCGTTTGATGTCAGTTGGTGAGATGATCGAAGTGCCACGTAGCTTACGTTTTTGCTTAGTGGTTTTCTTGGTTAGGATATGACGTAAATGTGAGTGCGTACGCTTCACTTTACCGTTACCTAAGAACTTAAAGCGCTTTTTGGCGCTGCTCTTTGTTTTCATTTTTGGCATTTTTTTCTCCTTGGAGGTTAATTAAGAGTGCCTAGGCATGCCATTTCGCCGTATCACTCGAAAACTTATTACTCTGTTGCTGTTGTTACTTCTGTTTTTTCTGCCGGTTTTGCTACTTTTGCTGGCTTAGCGACCACTTTTTCTACTTTTTTGGGCGCTAATACCATCACCATCTGGCGACCTTCCATTTTTGGAAACTGCTCAACAACCGCATGCTCTGCCAGATCGGCTTCTACGCGCCTTAATAGTGCCAAACCAAATTCCTGGTGCGTAATCTCACGGCCCCTGAAGCGCAACGTGATCTTCGCTTTGTCGCCCTCACCCAAAAAGCGGATGATATTGCGTACTTTAATATTGTAATCGCCATCATCCGTACCCGGACGAAACTTGATTTCTTTGATAACAACTTGTTTTTGCTTGAGTTTTTGCTCATGCTGACGCTTGCTTTCAGCGTACTTAAACTTACCGTAATCCATCAATCTGCACACTGGTGGCGTTGCATTTGGCGCAATTTCAACCAAATCAATATCCGCTTCTTCTGCTTTCGCAAAGGCCTCTCGAAGACTAACGATGCCTAACGGCTCGCCTTCTATGCCCACCAAACGAACTTCGGGTGCGGTAATATCCCCATTAATTCGTGTATCTTTATCTTGTGCTATTGCTGGCTCCTATCAAAAAAATTAAACCGCGCTACCTTGAAAATTAAGCTAAACCTTTGCTTCTACTTCTGCTTTTAAACGAGCAATCAGCTCGGCTATCGGCATAGAACCTAGGTCTTCACCTTTTCGGGTACGCACGGCCACATGTCCTGCTTGCATCTCGCGCTCACCTGCAACAAGCAAGTAAGGCATTTTCTGCATTGAATGTTC
>JAZKEN010000102.1:0-2518 GCA_040387035.1 Pseudomonadota bacterium
GGTATAATATGGCAATAATTTGAATGGGCTTTGTGCCCATTTTTTGTTTCTGCAGGATATGTAGCGCTAAAGGATTGCGGTAATGCAAGATTTGCATGGCTTGATTGATAAAACGGTGACTCAACTCGGTTTTGAGTTGGTTGATCTCGAGATTTCGAATCGCGGGAAACTATTGCGCGTGTTTATTGATAAGCTTAACCCGGTTGATATTAAAGATAGTGTGAATATTGACGATTGCGTGTTGGTGAGCAATCAATTGGGTAATGTATTAACAGTGGATCATGAGATTGATTACGACAGGCTGGAAATCTCATCCGCCGGTATGGATCGCGTACTCAAAAAAGAAAAAGATTTTGTACGTTTTGCTGGCGAGCGTGCGCAAATTAAACTGCGTGTGGGTGTGAAAGATGAAAATCCCAATGCCGCTGAAAGTACTTTGCCGCGAAAAACATTTTTAGGTGTTTTAAAAGGCTTTGAAGATGGCCATGTTTTGATGGAATTTGAAGGTATTGTGTATAAATTGGCTTTCAGCAATATTGATAAAGCGCGTTTAAGCCCTGTATTTTAGGCAGCTGCAATGTAGTGAATTAAGCACTAAAGTTAAAAGAATTAAACAAATTTAAAGTTGGAGATTGCAATGAGTCGTGAAATTTTATTATTGGTAGATGCCCTGGCACACGAAAAAAACGTGAGCAAAGAGGTTATTTTTACAGCCCTGGAATTGGCTTTGGCCTCAGCCACCAAGAAAAAACATCATGACGATGCCGATATTCGCGTCACGATTGACCGTGAAAACGGCGCCTATGAGACGTTCAGGCGCTGGCAATATGTGGAATATGATTTATTAGAAAACTCCGCTTACCAGTTTGACGAAGAAAGCGAGCACGCAAAAGGCCGTGCTATTGGCGATTATTATGAAGAGCCATTAGAGAATATTGAATTTGGCCGTATCGGCGCACAAGCCGCCAAGCAGGTTATTCTGCAAAAAGTACGCGAAGCCGAGCGTGAGCAAATCCTAGAGGACTTTTTAGCGCGTAATGAAAACCTGGTGACAGGCGTGATTAAGCGTATGGAAAAAGGCAGTGCGATCATTGAAGTAGGCCGTATTGAATGCTTGTTACCGCGCGAAGCGATGATTCCTAAAGAGAATCTACGTGTGGGTGACCGCGTGCGTGCTTATTTGTCGCGCATTGAGCGTGGTGGCCGTGGCCCGCAATTGATTTTGTCACGCATTGCGCCAGACTTCTTAAAACGCTTATTTGAGTTGGAAGTGCCTGAAATTGAAGAGGGTTTGCTGGAAATTCGTGCTGCTGCACGTGACCCTGGTTTGCGCTCAAAAATCGCGGTTAAAACCAACGATCAACGCTTAGACCCAGTGGGTACTTGCGTGGGTATGCGTGGTTCACGTGTACAAGCGGTTACCGGTGAATTGGCTGGTGAGCGTGTGGATATTGTGTTGTGGAGCATGGAGCCGGCGCAGTTTGTGATTAACGCCATGGCACCGGCAGAAGTTTCATCTATCGTGGTAGATGAAGATGCACACAGCATGGATGTAGTGGTAAATGAAGAGCAATTGGCTTTGGCGATTGGCCGTAGTGGTCAAAACGTACGTTTAGCTTCTGAGTTAACAGGTTGGACCTTGAATATCTTGACTGAAGAACAAGCGGCTGAGAAAAACCAAACCGAATATGCCAATGTCAGCCAGCTGTTCATGGAGAAACTGGACGTGGACGAAGAAGTGGCCGATATCCTGGTGCAGGAGGGCTTTAGCACTTTAGAAGAGATTGCCTATGTGCCTTTGGCTGAAATGGCTGAAATCGACGCCTTTGATGAGGACACCATTAATGAGTTGCGTGCACGTGCGCGTGCTGCTTTGTTAACTGAAGCCATCGCTAAAGAAGAAAAAGTAGAGGAAGCCAGCGCTGATCTACTAACAATGGATGGCATGGATGAAGAAACGGCACATTTGTTGGCGTCTAAAGGTGTTTCAACCATGGATGATTTGGCAGAATTAGCCGTTGACGAGCTGGTTGAAATGACAAGCATGGATGCAGAGCGCGCCAAAAGCCTGATTATGACAGCGCGCGCGCCTTGGTTTAAATAGCCAAGCCTTGCACTAAATGCCTGTTTGGATAGTAAATATTGTATGTAAGTAGTAGAAAATAGAGAGATTGGAGCAGTAAATGGCACAAACAACCGTAGCACAATTCGCCGCAGAGCTAGGGCTGCCAACCGCCTTGCTGTTAGATCAACTGAAAAGCGCGGGTGTGGTTAAATCGGCGTTGGAAGATAAGCTGGAAGAAACGGATAAAACCGCATTGCTGGATTATTTGCGTAAAGAACATGGCGCGGACCAAGCACCAAAAAATAAAATCACACTGACACGCAAATCCAATACAGAAATCAAAAAAACCGATAGCTCTGGCCGCGCACGCACGATTCAAGTAGAGGTGCGTAAAAAACGCATTCTTGAGCGTCCGGAAGAAGTTGAAGAGTTAGCCGCAACAAAAGAACTGCC
>JAZKEN010000103.1:0-5220 GCA_040387035.1 Pseudomonadota bacterium
ATTGAATCATGCCAAACTTAAATTGGCTAGGCTAGCAGTATCCGATAATCGGCAAAATATCAGTAATAAACGGCAACTCATGTATAAATAGCGACACTTCTTTCGAATATCAGTCGCTCCTAACAGTTAGGCACATTAATGTTAAAATAATGTTTTATGTAATTGCGAGCGTGCAATGTCGAAACTAAACAAATCTTTATGGATGCCTATTTTAATAGGTGCCTTCTGTAGCACATTGACTGGGTGCGGCACCAAAGGCCCTCTCTATATTCCAGAACAGCGCTATCCGCAAGAAGCGACCGTGCCATCTGGTAATGCCAATAAAATAGAGCCAGAAAAGGCCGTGCCAACTGCGCCCGCTCAAACCCAACCTACCAATAAAGAATAATGACGTGAACGAATTTGATTTTAAAAATGGCGTGCTGCATGCCGAAAATATCGCTTTAGGCCAAATTGCTAAAGATTTTGATACGCCTTGCTATGTGTATTCCAAAGCAGCTTTAACGCAAGCATTTAACGACTTTAGTGCAGGCTTAATTGGCACAAATCATTTGGTATGTTTTGCAGTTAAAGCCAACCCTAATATTGCCATTTTGAATCTATTCGCCAAACTGGGCGCTGGATTTGATATTGTTTCTGGTGGCGAATTAGCACGCGTTTTGGCTGCGGGTGGCGATCCGCAAAAGATTGTTTTTTCTGGTGTGGGTAAAAGTGCAGATGAAATGCGTGCCGCTTTAAATGCAGGTATCTTTTGCTTTAATGTGGAATCTGCCAGCGAATTAAATCGGCTAAACCAAGTGGCGGGCGAAATGGGAAAAATTGCGCCCGTTTCATTGCGCGTGAATCCGAATGTAGACGCGAAAACGCATCCGTATATTTCGACAGGCCTTAAAAATAATAAATTTGGCGTAGCGTTTGAAGATGCGATTGCGGTTTATGAGCAAGCAGCAGCGATGCCGAACATCGCGGTACATGGCGTTGATTGCCATATCGGCTCCCAAATCACAGAGTTAGCGCCATTTATTGAAGCGCTGGATTTGATTCTAGGTTTGGTGGGCGCACTTGCCGCTAAAAATATAGCGATTTCACATATTGATGTGGGCGGCGGCATAGGCATTACCTATTCAGATGAAACCCCTCCGGAATTCAAAGCTTACGCACAAGCAATTCTAGCTAAATTGGCGCATAAAAATGTCAAAGTGCTATTTGAGCCCGGCCGCGCGCTGGTAGGCAATGCGGGTGTGCTACTTACAAAAGTGGAATATTTAAAACATACCGAAAGCAAAAATTTTGCTATCGTGGATGCCGCGATGAACGATTTGATGCGCCCGGCTTTGTATGATGCTTATCACGATATCGTGGCGGTTAGCCCGCGCGAAGGCGCAAGTAGCACCTACGAAATAGTGGGTCCTGTTTGTGAAAGCGGCGATTTTTTGGGTCATGACCGTGCGCTTAACCTGGCTGAAGGCGATTTGCTAGCCATTAAATCAGCCGGCGCTTATGGCATGAGCATGGCCAGCAATTACAATACTCGCGGCCGCGCGGCCGAAGTAATGGTAGATGGCAATCAAATGCATTTGATTCGCCACCGCGAAAAAGTCGCTGATTTATTCGCGCTAGAGCAACTGCTACCTTAATTCATTTTTGTCATTCCATATGAAAAAAAGCGAGGCATTTAACCTCGCTTTTTTATGCCTAAATATTCTTAATCAAAGATTACCGTTTTATTCGCATACAGCAAAATACGGTTTTCAATATGCCAGCGCACCGCTTTAGAAAGCACGATGCGTTCTAAATCACGGCCCTTTTGAATCAGGTCTTCTACCTGGTCGCGATGCGAGATGCGGTCAATATCCTGCTCAATGATCGGCCCTTCGTCCAGCACTTCCGTCACATAATGACTGGTTGCACCGATCAATTTAACGCCGCGCTCAAACGCGCGATGATAAGGCCTTGCGCCGATAAATGCCGGCAGGAACGAGTGGTGGATATTGATGATTTTTTGCGGATAGCGCGCCACAAAATCCGGTGACAGAATCTGCATATAGCGCGCCAGCACGATTAAATCGATGTTGTAATCGGCAAATAATTGAAACTGCGCGGCTTCAACATCGGCCTTGGTTTCTTTAGTAACCGGCAAATAGTGGAAATCGATGCCATAGAATTTGACCAGGGCTTCGGTATCGCGGTGATTGCTGATGACCAGTGGAATCTCGCACGCCAACTCACCACTTTTATGCCTATGCAACAAATCAGCCAGGCAGTGGTCATATTGCGACACCATAATAGCGACGCGGGTTTTATGCACAGACATTTTTAGCTGCCATTGCATGCTGAATTTAGCCGCAATTGGCGTAAAAGCCGCGCTAAAATCTGCTTCGCTTAAGTTAAAGTTTGCTACGTCCCACTCCATACGCATTAAAAACAGATTATTTTCTGCATCTTGGTGTTGGTCTGCGTGTAAAATATTGGCATTATGCTGATATAAAAAATCAGCAATAGCGGCCACGATTCCACGCGTATCAGGGCAGGTAATGAGTAAGGTTGCTGTATTTTTCATAAATTTTACAGATGATTGAATTAAAAACGATTGCATCAAAATTGGTGCCATTATACCCAATTAACAAGGTGTTAACGATTTGAATAGTAGCCAACAAACTGAAACTAAAGCAGAAATTGCGCCCAATATTGTGTTGGCCAACCCGCGTGGTTTTTGCGCTGGGGTAGACCGCGCGATTATTATCGTTGAACAAGCCCTGGAAAAATTTGGCGCGCCTATCTATGTGCGTAACGAAGTAGTACACAATAAATTCGTGGTAGATGGTCTGCGTGCCAAAGGCGCTATTTTTGTAAATGAACTGGACAAAATACCAGTCGGCAGCACCGTAATATTCAGTGCGCATGGTGTTTCAAAAGCGGTTAGGAAAGAAGCCGAATCACGCGGATTAACAGCGTATGACGCTACCTGCCCTCTAGTCACCAAAGTGCATATTGAAGTCGCCAAAATGCGCCAGGCCGGCATGGAAATCGTGATGATAGGCCACAAAGGCCACCCTGAGGTAGAAGGTACCATGGGTCAAATAGATGATGACGATCATCCTGAAGATGATGCTGCTAGCTTAGGGATGTACCTGGTTGAAACGCCGGAAGATGTTCAGAATTTAACGGTAAATAATCCTGAAAAACTGGCTTTTGTGACACAAACCACGCTTTCTATGGACGATGCCGCATTAGTGATTGATGCGCTCAAAGCCAAATTTCCGCAGATCAAAGCACCTAAAAGTGACGATATTTGCTATGCCACGCAAAACCGCCAGGATGCAGTCAAAATCATGGCCAAAGATTGCGATTTAGTGATTGTGGTCGGTTCGCCTAATAGCTCCAACTCGAACCGCTTGAGGGAAGTGGCGCAAAACCAGGGCGTTGAGGCCTACATGGTGGATAACGCCAGCTTCTTGAAGGCCGAGTGGTTAACAGGTAAAAAGAAAATCGGCGTATCGGCTGGCGCATCGGCACCCGAAGTCTTGGTAAAAGAGGTAATTGCCAAATTACAAACGCTTGGTGCTGCCAATGTAACAGAACTGCATGGCGTCATTGAAAGCGTTGTTTTTCAGTTGCCAAAAAACTTAACCAATGCAAGTTCAGCCGGCAAGAAATAGCCCGGCAATTACTTTCCCAGGTTTATACCACTTGTTTAAAACCCCTATCTCGGCCCTAGTGCTGATTCATACTGCAGATTTGCAGGTATTGATTATGGAGCGCGCCGATAAGGCGGGCTTTTGGCAATCGGTGACAGGCAGCTTGGAAAAGGGTGAAACACCCAAACAGGCGGCGGTTCGCGAAGTGCTGGAAGAAACAGGCCTGGATGCCAATCAATATGATTTACAGGATTGGCAAGCCAGCAATATCTATGAAATCTATCCGCACTGGCGGCATCGCTACGCACCAGGTGTAGTGGAAAACGTTGAACACTTATTTGGCCTGGAATTACCGCAGCCTTTACCGATTACATTAGCGCCAGATGAACATATTCGTTATGAATGGGTAGACTGGCGGGAAGCCGCAAACCGTGTTTTTTCCTGGACCAATATTGATGCGCTTAAAAGACTAGGCGAACGCCACAACCTGGTTTTATAAAAAATCAAACCATCTGCATGTTCGCTTTATCAATTATAAAGTTATAAAATAAACTACTTTAGTATTTCAAGCTCAAACCATCATGCAAACCGAAGCTCTTAAATCGATTCCTATTAAATTTGAAAAATACCAGGCGGTTGACGACGCCGACTGCCAGCGCCGCATCATTGCCGCGCGCAACAAGCTGGGCAAGCGGCTGGTGATTTTAGGCCATCATTACCAGAATGAGGCGGTATATCGCCATGCTGATTTCACAGGTGATTCACTGAAACTATCGCGCTATTGCGAAGACCTGGACGCTGAATTTATCGTGTTTCTAGGCGTGCACTTTATGGCAGAGGTGGCGGATATCTTAAGCCGTCCGGAACAAATCGTCGTGCTACCAGACTTGGCCGCCGGCTGCAGTATGGCGGATATGGCTAACCTGGCTAAGGTTGAGCGTAGCTACCGTGAATTGAGCAAAGTGCTGGATTTCGATGAGACCATCACGCCAGTCACCTACATCAACTCAGCCGCTGATTTAAAAGCCTTTTGTGGTGAGCATGGCGGCATTGTCTGCACCAGCACCAACGCACCCAAAATCCTGGAGTGGAGTTTTGCGCAGCGCGAAAAAGTGTTGTTCTTTCCTGACCAGAATCTGGGTCGCTGGTCTGGCCACAAGATGGGCATTCCCTTAGAGCAAATGCCGATTTGGGACCCTGACCAGCCCATGGGCGGTTTAACCGTGGATGAAATCAAGAATGCCAAGATTCTGTTGTGGAAAGGCCACTGTGCCGTGCACCAGATGTTCCGGCTGCAAAACATCACCAAATTCCGTGCCGACCATCCTGATGGTTTTGTGATCTCACATCCTGAAGCACCGTTTGAAGTGTGCCTGAATTCTGACTATGTAGGCTCTACCGAATATATCTTGAAAACCGTCAGTGAAGCGCCGCCTAACACCAAATGGCTGGTGGGTACTGAGCTCAACCTGGTGAATCGCTTGGCCGACCAAATGAAACCGCAAGGCAAACTGGTGCAATTTATGAGCCATGTGGTGTGCGAATGCAGCACCATGGCGCGTATCGATCCGCAGCACTTGGC
>JAZKEN010000104.1:0-24850 GCA_040387035.1 Pseudomonadota bacterium
TGCAAAAACCGATTACAGTGCCCATGCTGCGTAAGCTATTGCAGCTCAATTTAGAGGTTTAAACTGCTTTATTATTTACCAACCATAGAAAGATTTTAGACTCTCTGTTAAAAGATTTGAAGCTATACCGACTTCAATCTGCCAAGACCCGTCAATAGCCCTTGCAATCATTTCTTTCATCCAGCCACGCACTTTTAGACCGAATCTTTTCTCTATAACGTCTACTGAATTAGCATCATCATTTATCGAATGCTCCAAACTTTCGATATATGTGTGGTCGATTTGATTTTTTTCTAACAAGCGCCGTAAAGAAGCAAAATCTCCTTGATTGACATTAGTAGTAACGGTTTGTGTATTTTGGTTTCCTACTAAAATAGTCGCATTATCTCCAAAAATTGCATTTTGAAACATAGCTCCCATTTCCGGCGAACGCCCAATTTTCTTAACCTCTTCTTCGGTCATTTTGTCATCGAGTTTAGTTTCTAGCTCTAATACAAAATCTAACAAACGAGAGCGAACTATTGTAACAATCTGTCCTACTTGACCGATTCCCATATGGCACCAAGCTTTTTCTACATGGTATCCAGGAGAGAAACCTTTTTCAAAAAAGGAGTTAAATTCAACCGCTATTGGCTGTGTAAGTTTACCTTCGTCACGTGCTGATAAAACTTCTAACGCTGAAATACATTCCCGCATTTCTAATTTTTCAAATCTGTTCCTAATTTCTTTTTCAAGATGTAATGTGGGCAAAGGATGTGAGTTATGTCTTTGATACCCATTCGTCACCACTCCTCGAACTAATGAGCTAATAATACGATACTCAGGTACGAGGGCGCCTGCAGGATATCCATTTAATTCATGACTAACCCAATCTACCAAGTCTTTACGCCCAAGGCGGTATAAAAGAACCTTGGTTTTCATTAAAGCCTCAGTAATCTTTGGACTTTCTCCAGAAAGACTATCTACTAACTCATCTATAAGCTTCATTTAAAATTACGTCTCAGCTTAGCAAATTTCATAAACGGATATAATACCTCAAACCACATACAAGCAACTTCCTGTAAAATCATACTATTGGTAGATAAATACTATCTGTAAAGTAAAACACCATGCTTAGAATCACCGAAATCAAACTACCGCTTGCCACATCCGCTGAAGAAGGCCATACCGACGCCGAAATCAGGGCAGCCATCATCAAAAAACTAGCCATCAATGCGGCTGATTTAATCAGTTTCAGCATTTTCAAACGTGGTACCGATGCGCGTAAATCCAATGCGATCCTGCTGGTTTATTCGCTGGATGTTGTGATCAATGGTGAGGCAAAAGTACTGGCCAAGCACGCGAAAGACCCGCACGTAAAACCCACACCGGATACCAATTACCAGTTTGTCGCCAGCGCACCAACCCATCTTAAAAATCGCCCGATTGTGATTGGCTTTGGGCCTGCCGGCATTTTTGCCGCATTGATTTTAGCCCAGGCTGGTTACAAGCCTATCGTGCTTGAGCGCGGCAAAGCGGTAAAAGAGCGCACCAAGGACACATGGGGCTTGTGGCGTAAAAGTACGCTGAACCCGGAATCAAACGTGCAGTTTGGTGAGGGCGGTGCAGGTACTTTTTCGGATGGCAAATTATGGAGCCAGATCAAGGACCCTAAACATTACGGCCGCAAAGTGTTGCAGGAGTTTGTAGCGGCAGGCGCACCACCGGAAATCTTGTACCTTAGCCATCCGCATATCGGTACCTTCCGCCTGGTGGGTATGGTAGAAACCATGCGCAACAATATCATCGCACTGGGCGGCGAGATTCGCTTTGGTGCGCGTGTGGATGATATCGAGATTGAAAATAATGTGATTAAAGGGGTGGTGCTGGCGAATGGCGAGCATATCGCAGCCAGTCATGTGGTGTTAGCGGTTGGCCACAGCGCACGCGACACCTTTGAAATGGTGCATCGCAAAGGCATTTTTGTGGAAGCCAAGCCTTTTTCAATCGGCTTCCGCATTGAGCACCCGCAATCACTGATTGATAAAGCGCGTTATGGCAGCAGCTATTCTGAAGATTTGATCAGCAAGCTGGGCGCGGCTGAATACAAGCTGGTGCACCACGCCAGCAACGGGCGCAGCGTGTATAGTTTTTGCATGTGCCCTGGCGGCACAGTGGTGGCGGCGGCATCTGAAGAAGGCCGCGTGGTCACCAACGGCATGAGCCAATACAGCCGCAATGAGCGTAATGCCAACGCCGGTATTGTTGTCGGCATCACGCCAGAGGTGGATTATCCAGATAACCCATTGGCCGGAATGGCATTGCAACGCCAGCTGGAAAGCCATGCTTATATGCTGGGCGGCAGCAATTATGCTGCGCCTGCACAATTGATCGGTGATTTTTTGGCCGATAGGCCTTCTCAACAATTTGGCGAAGTAGTACCTTCATACACACCTGGCGTACACCTGACCAATTTATCATCCACCTTGCCCGCCTTTGCGATTGAGGCGATTCGCGAGGCGATACCTGTATTTGCCAAGCAAATTAAAGGTTATGATTTAGCCGATGGCTTATTAACCGGTGTAGAGACGCGCACCAGCAGCCCGATCCGCATCAAGCGCGACGACGATAGCTTGCAAAGCATCAACACCAAGGGCTTATACCCGTGTGGCGAAGGTGCAGGCTATGCCGGCGGCATTTTATCGGCAGGGGTGGATGGCATTAGAGTAGCGGAAGCGGTGATGTTATCCATGAATACCTGATGTATTATTAAATGCGTGTATTAAAAATTTGACTAAAAAAACTGTATTAAAAAACTATGAAAAACAGTCTTAACATTTCAACCTGGTCTATTGTCACCCCCATTTTTGCATGGCTTATTTTAGGCCTATCGCAATTACACCTTAACCTTGATTTTATTTATTGGGGCGCTATCGAATCTATATTGATGGCCGTGAGTTTAATCGGGGCGGTACTAGCTGGTGTACATCATGCGGAATCCATCGCTCACCGCTTAGGCGAGCCGTTTGGTACGCTGGTGTTAGCCACCGCCATTACCATTATTGAAGTCGGGTTGATTTTATCCTTGATGCTAACTGGCGGGCCTGACACCGCCTCATTGGCACGGGATACGGTATTTGCGGCGGTGATGATCATCCTTACCGGGATTGTAGGCCTGTGCTTATTGATAGGCGGCATGTTATACAAAGAGCAGGTGTTTAAGCTGCATGGTGCCAATGTCTCACTAAGCACCCTGGCGGCCATTGTGGTTTTAACGTTGATTTTGCCCAACTACACACTCACCACCGTTGGCCCTATTTACAGCAGCAGCCAGCTGGCTTTTATTGCGTTGGTGTCATTGACACTTTATGGCACGTTTGTTTTTGTGCAAGTGGTACGGCACCGCAATTATTTCCTGGATGCGATTAATGGTGAGGCGAAATCTAAGGACTCGGCCACACCCCCATCAGATAGCAAACATCTGTATACCAGCACGGCATTACTTTTGATTAGCCTGAGCGCGGTGGTACTGCTAGCCAAAGCATTAGCGCCCACTATCGAAAGCTTTGTGCATTTGATTCACGCGCCGCATCAATTGGTGGGCGTGATTATTGCCAGCGTGGTGTTATTGCCGGAAGGCCTGGCCGCCGTGCGTGCGGCGCGCAAGAATATGTTCCAGACCAGCCTGAATCTAGCGTTAGGCTCAGCCCTTGCCACCATTGGCTTAACCATTCCCGCTGTGGCGATTTTTTCTTTACTCACGGGCTGGACGCTGACACTGGGTATTGATATGAAATCAACCGTGTTGCTGCTACTGGCTTTGTTTGTCAATGCGATTTCGCTGGCGACTGGGCGTACCAATGTATTGCAGGGCGTGATACTGCTGGTGATATTCGGGGTGTATTTATTTACGACGGTGATTCCCTAACGTCAGGCCGCCACAACCAGTATTTCGCCGTTGCCGGTTTTACCTAAATTGTCCACCCAATCAATGCTGATTTTGTCATTAAGGGCAGCGCCTTTGAGGTAAAAGGTCAGGTACGGATTTTTGGAAATGCCGGTGCCCCACTGCATTTCTAGTACCGTTTTCCCATTCAGCTTTGCCGTCACCAGTTGAATAAAATGCGCAGGGATAAGCTGGCCGAAATCATCCTTTTTACGCCCTGTTTCCATAGGGTGATTCATAATCAACTTGACTTCCGTGGTACCTGAATTAGCATCGCCACTTAGCTTGGCGCGCATTTTAATGTTGTCCATAGCGTAATCCTTTAACCACAACCATTTTCAAGCACCACTACATTTTTTGCGGCGCTAAAGTAGGCGTCACCTGCTTTTACAATCACTTTGACATCAGAGGTGTCGGCCATTTTGATGCGCGTCACCAGTTGCGGCAACGCGCCATTACTGAATACAAAATGCCCGATCAAGCTGGTGGGATTATTCTCTACCAGCACCGAGATGCTTTCAGTATTGGGTATACGGCTGGTGATTTCAATTTGCACGATCGCACCGTTTTCAGCGCGGTCTGGAGCCACGATATCAATATCCTTGCTTGGCATTTCCTGGCCTAGGCCCAGATTCGTTTTCGCATCAATTATTTTTACCGCTTCAAACGCAGGCTTATTCCATAGATTAGCCAGCACCCGCATTGGATGCATCAGCAAGGCTAGCGCCACGCCCGATGCTATTTTTAAAAAGTTTCTGCGCTGCATCAGCTCAACCTCTCAATTGCTTGCTTTTCGTTGTCTTGCAGGCGGCGCAATTCCTTTAAACGCGCTTCTACAATAGATTGCTCATAAAAATTGCCATCTTTTGCCTTAATCGCTAATTCCAACTGCTCAACAGCCTTATTGATATTGTATTTGCGGTAATACGACTCGCCCTGTGCCTGAAAACGCAATAAATCCTTACCTTTTGCCGCATAGGCTTTTGCCAGCATATCGTACAAATAAGGGTCATCCGGGTACAGGCGCTGCTTTTCGGCAATCAGCTTGATGGCTTTATCCGGCTGCCTGCTAGCCAAAAAGTGCTCCGCATAGCCATAAATCAGTGAACGATGCTCCGGAAACAGGCTTAAAGCCTTGGCATATTGGGCAGCGGCGGCTTGCGGATTATTGCGCGCCACTTCGATCCTGGCTGCCAAGTTTTCAATAAAGGGATGCTTGTCTGCATGGCTTTTTAACCACTCAACCTGCTTTGATGCGCCTGCCACATCATTCTTGCGTAGCATGGCAACGGCCAGGCCATAATGCTCGGCGGTTTCACTGGCAAAGCGATGCTCCCTGATATTGTCTTCAAATTGCTCAATCGCCGCTTGCGATAGTCCATTAGCTGCACGCAACTTGGCTTTTACCAGATTAAAATCCAGGCTATCCGCCACCTGGCGGTAAGGCATGGCTTCAACCCGGTTAGACACATCTGCGATACGCTCTGCCGTTAGCGGATGCGTGCGTAAAAAGCTGGGCGCAGTGCCTTCTACAAAACGTGTGCCACGCTGCAAGGTGGTAAAAAAAGCAGGCATGCCTCGCACGTCAAAGCCAGCCGCATCCAGTATCGTTAAACCTACCCTGTCTGCCTCACGCTCATGCTCGCGCGTGTAATCCAGCTGGCGCTGCACACCAGCCGCGCTGGATGCCGTCATTGCACCGGTAGCCAACTGGGGATTAGAGCGCGCGACCAGCAAAGCCAGCGCAATACCCGCAATATTTTTAAAGGTATCGTATTTTTGCGAAGCCAGCATACGCGCCAAATGGCGCTGGGTGACATGGCCAATTTCGTGGCCCAATACCCCTGCCATTTCAGATTCACTATTGGACGCCAGGATCAAGCCGGTGTGCACGCCAATCACACCACCTGGCATGGCGAAGGCATTGATGCTGTTATCTTTTACTGCAAAAAAATGAAAGATCTGGCGCCTATCCGGGCCACTGGCAGCTAATTTTTGCCCAACCGCACTTATATAATCGGTCACCTCAGCATCTTGCAACACTTCGTCGCTATCGGCCACTTCGCGCAAAATTTGCTCTGCAATGCGCTGTTCATCCTGCGGGCTTAATACGGTTTGCGCAATATCGCCTAAATCCGGCAGATTATTATCGTCTGCAGGTATGGTGGTATTGAGTGTGCCATTATTATAGGGCTTGCCTGAAATAGCCGCTTGTACCATAGGCTCTGCAAGTGCGTTATGCGCAAGCAATACCATTGCAAGGGCAACGGCTTGGGGAATTAATGGTAACTTTAACTTCATCATTGTTATGATAATGCCTTTAATGGCTTAGTTCATGGCAAAATTGTTAATGGATAGTAACCTAGAGAACCCTATGACCAACCCAAAACAAACCCTCACACACTTTGATAACAGCGGACAAGCGCATATGGTTGACGTTGGCGATAAAGCGATTACGCGCCGCGTCGCGATTGCCACCGGTCGTATCAGCATGCTGGCCAGCACCTTGGCGCATATTCAGCAAGGCGATACAAAAAAAGGTGATGTACTGGGCATTGCACGTATTGCGGCGATCCAGGCCAGTAAAAAAACGGCCGACCTGATTCCACTGTGCCATCCGATAGCCTTAACACGTGTAGCGGTTACGTTTGAGGTAGACGCAACGCAAAACAGTATCAGTTGCACCGCAACCTGCGAAACAACAGGCCAGACAGGGGTGGAAATGGAAGCTTTAACCGCAGTGAGTGTGGGCTTACTCACCATTTACGATATGTGCAAGGCCGTGGATCGCGGCATGACCATGGGTGACATCAAGCTGCTGGAAAAACATGGCGGGAAATCGGGTGATTGGGTGGCTGAATAGCCACCCCATTTTGTTATATTAAATTACTTGCCGCCAATCAAGCTTTTAACCGCACCAACCAAATCGCCTGGCATGATCACGATTTTACTGTTGTTGGAATCGGATATTTTTTGTAGCGAGGTAATGTAACGGTCACCCAGCAAAAACATGGCTGAGGCATTATTTTCTTTTACCGCTTCGGTAATAAATTTAATCGATTCCGCAGACGCCTTGGCAGCAACCATTTGCGCCTCGGCATCTTTACGCGCGGCTTCCAAACGCGCTTCCGCATTCAAGATAAGCGATTGTTTGGCACCTTCCGCCTCAGTCACCACCGCCACTCGCTCACGCTCTGCCGCTGCCTGGCGCTCCATGGCATCCTGCATATTAGGTGATGGCTTGATGTCCTGGATCTCAACCGATTTAACCGTTAAACCCCAATCCAGCGCCTCATCGGCAATGGCTTGCTTCAACTCGGTTTTAATACGGTCACGCGATGTTAAGGCATGATTTAACTCCATGCCGCCAATGATTGAACGTAGATTGGTTTGCACCATATTGCGCATGGCTTCGCGGAAATTTTCAATGCCATACACAGCGCGCTCAATATTAGAGACCTTAATGAATGCCACCGCATTGGCTAGAATCACCGCGTTATCAGCGGTAATCACTTCCTGTTGTGGAATCTCTAAAATAATATCTTTGGTGGTGACCTTGTAGCTTACCTTGGTGAAAATAGGGTTGATCACATGCAAGCCCGGGCTTAATACACCGGCGAATTTTCCTAGTCTTTCCACTACCCATTCTTCACCCTGCGGCACGATGCGGACGCCTTTAAAAATGGCAACTGCCACTAAAAATATGAGTATTAAACTAAATTCGGTCATGATGATTTTCCCTAAATTAAACCAAAGAATTAAACTTAAATCGCTTGGATGCGTAATGCATTGCCTTCTACTGCCACCACCCGTGCCTGCGTGCCTTCTGTGATGGTTTCATTGGCAACCGCCGTCCATTCACGGCTGCCCATTAAGCCTTGCGTGAATTGAATGCGGCCTGATTGATTAGCACTGCAAGCCAATATCACGGTGCCGACACGGCCAATCTCTTCACCCTGCGCCTGCCCGACGCGCGAATGTGTTTCGGTTTTTTTGTAGTTGAGTTTCCAAATCGCTAGTGAACCGATAGATAAGGCAGCAAAGATGGCGAATTGAATGGCAACCGGCATGCCAGGAAACACCCAGGTCGCAATCGCCACGCATAATGCCGAAATACCGAACCACAACACATAGACAGTGCCTGTCGCCATTTCAACGGCCAGCAATACCAAGCCAAGCACACCCCACATCCACATTGCGTCAATCATGCTCTCACCTTTAAATTTGCCTTCAAAACGACGTAAAAAACGTGATCAATAGTATCACTTTTTAGTTTTAAATTGATGTGGTTTACAGGTTTAACATGAACCGAATGCGCCAGAGTTAATCCTAACCAATCTACTCAAGCGTGATTGCACTATTCAAACTGATTCACTATGCAAAATCCTGTCCATATCGTCTGGTTTAAACGTGATCTGCGCATACATGATCACGCACCACTGCAATCCGCCTGCCTGGCAGGCCACGTTTTGCCACTTTATTGCTGGGAACCCAGCCAATGGGCGGGTGACGATTATGTGGCACAGCATCAAGCGTTTATTAATGAATGTCTGGCTGAGCTTAAAAAAGACTTGGCGGGGATAGGTTTGCATTTATTGGTTTCAGCTCTCGGTATTGTTGAAACATTGCAAAGCATTAAAAACCAGGTGCCGATTGCCGGCTTGCACAGCCATGAAGAAACGGGCAATGGCGCGAGTTTTTTGGTGGATAAAGCGGTCGCTGCCTGGTGCAAAACACAGCAAATTAACTGGCAAGAATCGCCACAAAATGGGGTAGTTCGCCGTTTAAGCAACCGCAACCACTGGAACAATCATTGGGAATCGCGCATGCGCGCGACCCTTATTGAAGCACCTCAAGCGGCTGTAGCCACGCCATATGTCCTGTTGCCAGCAGGACATATTCCATTTGCCAAAGGGTTCGACAAAGCCAAACGGCAACCTGGCGGACGTAGCCATGGCTTGGCTTTGTTTAACAGTTTTTTAGAGGGGCGCGCTGCCCAGTTTAGAGGCGGTATTTCAAGCCCGCTCACAGCAGTCACCGCCGGTTCACGGCTTTCGCCGTATTTGGCCTACGGCTGCCTTTCCATGCGCGAAGTGGTGCAGGCCACACGAGAGCGCAGAGAATGGGCCAACCAGATGCCGCATCTATTCCCGAAGCGTTTGAATGGCGGGCTGCTTGGCTTTGAAAGCCGTTTGCACTGGCATTGCCATTTTATGCAGAAACTGGAATCAGAGCCGGAAATGGAATTTGCCAATCTGCATCATGCACATGACGGTATGCGCGATGAAGCGCTTGCGCATAGTGAATCGCAGCAGCGGCTTGCCGCCTGGTGCAAAGGTGAAACAGGATGGCCGCTAATTGATGCCTGCATGGCGATGTTGCGCGAAACGGGCTGGATCAATTTCCGCATGCGCGCCATGTTAATGAGCACCGCCAGCTATCTGTACTGGCTGCACTGGCGTGAATCTGGCTTGCATCTGGCGCGCGAATTTTTAGATTATGAGCCTGGCATCCATTGGGCGCAAACCCAAATGCAAAGCGGCACAACCGGCATCAACACCTTGCGAATTTACAGTCCCATCAAGCAAGCACAGAACCAGGACCCCACCGGCGCATTTGTGCGGCACTGGTTGCCCGCGCTAAAAAATGTACCTGATTCCTGGATTTTTGAGCCTTACCTTATGCCCAGAACACTGCAAAAACAATATGGCTGCGAGCTGGAAAAGGATTACCCCGCACCGCTGCTGGATATTGCGACAGGCATGCGCGAAGCCAGGGCAAAAATTGCACAGGCACGACAGCAAGCAGGCGCATTGAATGAAACGCAAGCCATTATTAAAAAGCATGCATCACGCAAAGGCATGCTGGGCAGTGAGCGTGACGCAAACGGCCAAGAATTAGTCGCAAAAAAACGCCAAAAAAAGAGTACACTAATAAAACTAAAAAACTTACAACAAGAACTTTTTTAATGGCGCAGGCAATTAAACTTACTATTCCATGTGATCGTGCTGAACGTCTGCAATATATTCGGCGTATGTTTCCACTCGCCACTGGTCCGTTTTTAGGTGATGACTGGCGCGGCGGGCGTTACGAAGCGCTAAAGCGTTTAAACAGCATTGACCCCATCGCTTACAACCGCAATCGTAACTTTATTAACGGCGCGGTCACCAAACTTTCCCCCTTTCTGCGATACGGCTGCATCACATTAAAAGAAGCAGCAGACAGCGCAACCGAACGCTTTGGCGAACATGCGGAAAAATTCGTATTTGAGCTGGCTTGGCGCGATTATTGGCGCCGCGTTTGGTACAACATGGGCGACGGTATCTTTAGCGATATTGAAGACCCGAAAGTCGCTTTGGGCGATAAGCTTATGCCTGATTTTATCCGGCAAGGCATAACCGGCTTGCCGTGCATGGATGGCTTTATTCGCGACTTAACGCAGTATGGCTACGTGCATAACCATGCGCGCATGTGGTTTGCCGCATATGTAGTGCATTGGCTAAAAGTGGATTGGCGCGAAGCGGCCGACTGGTTTGAAAACAACCTGCTGGACGGCGACAAAGCCTCTAACCATCTATCTTGGCAGTGGGTTGCATCACTATTTAGCTCCAAGCCGTACTTTTTTAATAAAGAAAACTTAGCGCGCTACACCGGCGAAAAATACTGCGCCAACTGCAAAGTAAGCTGCCCTTTTGATGCCAGCTATGAAGAACTGAACGAGCAGTTATTTGCAAACCAGCCCCCTGCTCCCGCCAAAAAGCACAAAATCAGCATCCCGTTAAAATCGGCCATCTCCACGCATCAAGCCGTTGCGATTCTTGTGCACGATGAAATGCTTTCTGCCGCGCACCCGCTGATGCGTAAACCCATGCCAAAAATATTTGTATTCGACGATATGCTGCATGGCAGATGGCCGCTTAAACGCATACAGTTTTTGGCCGATTGCTTAAGTGAACTGCAAGATGTTGAGGTATGGATGGGTGATACTCCTACGGTGCTAAAAGAGCGCGGTGTGGGCCAGGTGATTACGCAACAAACGCCCAACACACAAATAAAAGCATTGCTTGAGCCTTTTAATACCACCTGGCAGCCCGAAGTGAAATTTACAGATGTTGAGGTTAGCGAAAAGCGCCTGAAACGTTTTTCTCGCTATTGGGAAAAAGTCGGCCCGGAAGTATTGGGCGAACACTATCATCAGCCATAACTAAACAAGGGGAATCATGTGGGTTTATTACTGCTTATTATTTTAGCTGTGATTGTTTTTTATTTTGTACTCACCTACAACAGCCTGGTTTCCATCAAAAACAATGTGGCAAAAGCCTGGGCTAATATCGATGTGTTACTTAAACAACGCCATGATGAATTGCCAAAACTCATCGATACCTGCAAAAGTTATATGGCACACGAAGCGGCCACGCTGGAAAAAGTGATTAGCGCCCGCATGGGCGTTGATGCCGCGCGCCAAACCCATAATGTAGCGGCCTTAAGCCAATCGGAATCGGCATTGACAGCAAGTTTGGGCGGCTTGTATGCCGTTGCGGAAAATTACCCTGACCTGAAAGCCAACCAGACCTTTATTAATCTGCAGCAGCGAATCACTGGCCTGGAAAATCAGATTGCCGACAGGCGCGAGTTTTATAATGACTCTGTAAACACCAACAATGTACGTATTGAACAGTTTCCTGATTTGATCGTCGCCAGGCTACTTGGCTTTGAACACGCCGAAATGTTGCAATTTAGCGCAGCCGAGCGACAAGATATTGATGTCAGCGCACGTTTTAACGCGTAAATATTGCTGATGTGCATTGATTAATGTTTGCGCGCCTAAAAGGCCACAGCGTCAACTTAGTCGCGATTGGCGCTTTGATGATCGCGCTTGTAGCTGTTTATGTCTTGCGCAATCACAGCAATATTCAGCAGATTTGGCGCGGAATTTTATTCGCTTGCATTGTCATTAGTTTTTTCGCAGGCTTATTCAACTACTGGCGCCTACTAAAAATCTCGGAAGCGCCGATTTCCAGTATTGCCGCCGCAGCGCAGGGTTATATTGAGTTGCAAGGCATTGCTTCCACTGAAAAACCCATTAAAACCCCATATCACGGCATACCCTGCGTGTGGTATCGCGCTTGGGTTTATGCCAATATAGAGGCCAATGGCAAGTCAACCGGCATCTATGAAACCAGGCTATTAGATTACTCTGAAAGCCAAACGGTATTCACACTGAGCGATAGTACTGGCCAGTGTAGTGTTGACCCTAAAGGCGCTGAAATCATGCATTTTAAAGCCAGTACATGGCGCAAGAACAATCACCGTTATGCCGAACAGTACTTACCCGCTGGCAAACCACTGTATGTGCTTGGCCAATTGGATACCAGGCATGACGCTCTGGACGAGGCCACCGCAAGAAAAAATATCAGCCAAAAACTGGCGCAGCTTAAAGCCAGGCCACAACATTTACTCAATCGCTACGACCATAACCTGGATGGTAAAATCAGCCTGGAAGAATGGGAACTGGCGCGTCATGATGCCATCAAGGAAGTGCATGGAGAACATGCCATGCGCAAGAATCTGGGCGATTTTACTTTAGCCAAGCCAAACGATAAGCACCTGTTTTTAATCTCGGCACAATCACCACAAACGCTAAGAGACAATTATAAATACTGGGTGGCCAGCCACT
Source organism: Pseudomonadota bacterium (assembly GCA_040387035.1). GTDB lineage: Bacteria > Pseudomonadota > Gammaproteobacteria > Burkholderiales > Methylophilaceae > Methylotenera_A. The sequence goes on from JAZKEN010000104.1 coordinate 12,603, forward strand.
TATGCATTTTAGGCTTGCTCACATTTTTACTGATTAAGTTCTCTAAGCTCTATTAATTCCACAATTTGCAGCTAATCGCTTAAAAATGAGCCATTTAGGCCACACTTAATTCGAGCCTGAGTTTTTAGTGGTAGTAAGGCTATGTTAAAATGCGCTTTATTTCCAAGCACCTGCCTTAATTTACGCCCATATGCAAAATACAGCCCATAAAGAACTCGCTAAATCCTTCGACCCAAAGGCCATTGAAAGCCAATGGTATGCTTTTTGGGAGAGCAAAGGTTATTACGCTGCGGGCTTAAATCCAGACGTTAACGACAATTTCTGTATCTTATTGCCGCCGCCAAACGTTACCGGCACACTGCATATGGGGCACGGTTTCAACCAAACTCTGATGGATGCACTGACGCGCTATCACCGCATGCGCGGCGCGAATACGCTTTGGCAACCTGGTACCGACCATGCCGGTATCGCCACGCAAATCGTGGTGGAACGCCAATTGGACGCACAAGGCATCAACCGCCACGACCTAGGACGCGAAAAATTCCTGGAAAAAGTGTGGGAATGGAAAGAATATTCCGGCGGCACTATCACCCAGCAAATGCGCCGTTTAGGCACCTCGCCCGACTGGTCGCGCGAGCGTTTTACCATGGACCCTGCACTGAACAAAACAGTGACGGAGTCGTTTGTGCGTTTGTATAACGAAGGCCTGATCTATCGCGGCAAGCGCCTGGTGAACTGGGATGTAAAACTGGGCACAGCGGTTTCGGATTTAGAAGTGGTGCAGGAAGAAGAAGACGGCTTTATGTGGCATATCAACTATCCCATTGTAGGTGCAGTTGGGCCGGACGGTTCTGGTCACTTAACGGTGGCTACCACACGCCCTGAAACCATGCTGGGCGACGTTGCCGTGATGGTACATCCTGAAGATGCGCGTTATGCGCACTTGATTGGTCAAAACGTAAAACTACCTTTATGTAATCGCGAAATTCCGATTATAGCCGATGATTATGTGGATAAAGAGTTTGGTACAGGTGTGGTTAAAGTAACGCCTGCGCATGATTTTAACGACAACATGGTTGGTCAGCGCCAAGGCCTGGACAAAGTTGTGATTCTGGATCTTAAAGGCTTTGTACCTGCTAGTGCAGAGGTATGGGCCGCAGATGGCTCGGCCAAAAACTCAATCGACTTACCTCAGAACCTGGTTGGTTTGGAGCGCTTTGCTGCGCGCAAGCAAGTCGTTGCCGATTTGGAAGCTGGCGGCTATTTAGTTAAAGCCGACAAACATAAACTCAAAGTACCGCGCGGTGACCGTACTAACGTAGTGATTGAGCCCATGCTGACCGACCAATGGTTTGTAGCCATGACCAAACCAACCACGGACGGCAAAAGCATTACCGAAAAAGCCCTGGATGTTGTGGCCAATGGTGAAATCAAGTTTTACCCGGATAACTGGGTGAATACCTATAACCAGTGGCTGAACAATATCCAGGATTGGTGTATCTCTCGCCAGCTTTGGTGGGGTCACCAGATCCCTGCCTGGTATACAGATGATGGCAAAGTGTATGTAGCGCATGATGAAGCCGAAGCTAAAGAGATTGCCGCCCAAGATGGCTATACAGGTCATTTAAAACGCGATAATGACGTACTGGATACCTGGTATTCATCCGCGCTATGGCCATTTTCTACATTAGACTGGACAGGCGATGCTGCGATTGATGCTCAGAACCAGGCGCTTAAGCAATTCCTGCCGTCCAGCGTATTGGTGACCGGTTTCGATATTATCTTCTTTTGGGTAGCGCGCATGGTGATGATGACTAAACACATCACCGGCCAGATTCCGTTTAAGCATGTGTATGTACATGGCTTGATTCGCGATGCCGAAGGCCAGAAGATGAGTAAATCCAAAGGCAATGTGCTGGACCCAATTGATTTGATTGATGGCATTGCGCTGGACGATCTGATTAAAAAACGCACCACCGGCTTGATGAACCCGAAACAAGCCGAGCAGATCGAGAAACGTACCCGTAAAGAATTCCCTGAAGGCATTGCCGCTTATGGGACCGATGCATTGCGCTTTACTTTCGCAGCCCTTGCCAGCCCAGGCCGTGATATCAAGTTTGATCTCCAACGCTGTGATGGCTACCGTAATTTTTGCAATAAATTATGGAACGCTACCCGCTTTGTGCTGATGAACGTGCAAAATGAAGATGGTAGCTTAAAAGATTGCGGCCTTGAAGATTGCGCGACTAAGCCAGAAGGGCATTTATTTTTCTCACCTGCAGACCGCTGGATTGTGAGTCAATTACAGCGCACAGAGGCTGAAGTAGAACGCGCATTTACCGACTATCGATTCGATTTGGCCGCTAAAGCCATGTATGAATTTGTGTGGGATGAATATTGTGATTGGTATTTAGAATTAGCAAAAGTACAAATTCAGACTGGCAATGAATCAACGCAACGCGGCACACGCAGAACCTTGATTCGCGTGCTGGAAACGATTCTGCGCTTGGTACATCCGATTATGCCGTTTATTACGGAAGAAATTTGGGCAACCATAGGCCCGATCAGTGGCCGAACCGGGCCCAGCATTATGTTGGAAGCTTACCCAAAATCGCAGCCGAATAAGCTGGATGAAGGATCAGAGGCGTGGGTAACACAGCTAAAACAAGCAGTTGATGCCTGCCGCAGCTTGCGTGGCGAAATGGGTATTTCGCCCGCTGCACGCGTGCCGCTGATAGCATCCGGCAATGCAGAACAATTATCGGCTTATGCGCCTTATTTAAAAGCGTTAGCCAAATTGGAAGAGGTATCGATTGTGGCAGAACTGCCGGAAGCCGATGCCCCTGTGATGTTGGTAAACGATTTTAAATTGATGCTTAAAGTAGAAATCAACGTGGCTGCTGAGAGAGAGCGTTTAAGCAAAGAAATTGCACGTTTACAGGCTGAAATCGGCAAAGCCAATGGTAAGCTCAATAACGAAAGTTTTGTCGCGCGCGCGCCCGCTTCGGTTGTCGAGCAAGAAAAAGCACGCGTAGCGGAATTCGGTGCGAGTGCGGCAAAACTGCAAACGCAACTGGCCAAACTGGGCTAAAAAATCGCTTAAAGTGGCTAAATGTTAATGTCCACACAGAATGCAGACACTGTAAATGAAGACCCTGCGAATGAAATCATGTGTTCATGCAGCGGCACGACACGTGGCAAGATTTATGACTTGTACAAGCAGGGTCTAGATATTGAAAGCATTTCGCAGCGCACTGGCGCAAAGACGGGATGTGGCGGCTGCGAGTGGGATATTGAGGAGTTTGTTAAAGCGCTACAGCAATTGGGATAAGTAAATCGCAGAATTAAATAAACAGGTTCACATCCGATTCACCGGCAAACTCAAAAAACGTTGCGGCGCCACCAAATTCGATTTCTTCAATAAAATCGGTCTTTTTAAAATCAAACAAATCCACGGTCATTTGGCAGGCGATCAGCTTAACGCCTGCTTCAATACAAGCGCTGCGTAACTCCTCAATGCTGGCCACACCTTTACTGGCGATTTTCTGTTTCATCATCATGGTGGCCATGCTTTCCATCCCCGGCAGCATCTGCGCAAAGTTAGGCATGGGAACGGGCATTGGCATAGCGGGATTGCCAAGTGGAGATACTTTTAAATCACTTAAATCTTTTTTAAGCAGGGTTAAGCCATAAAAAGTAAAAAAGATGCTGACTTCGTAATCCAATGCGGCTGCGGTAGAAGCCAGGATAAAAGGTGGGTAGGCCCAATCCAGTGAGCCTTTGGATGCGATTAAGGCAAGCTTTTTGGCCATTGGTCTAGTTGGCGCGTTTTTTTATGTAAAACGTAAACACGCCTTCTGCTTCTTCTTGTGCTAGCAGTTCGTGCCCAGTTTGTTTGCAAAAAGCCTGAAAATCTTTCACAGAGCCCGGGTCTGTTGCCGTGACTTTCAAGGTTTGCGACGCATCAATTTCGCTTAGGCCTTTTTTGCAACGCAAAATCGGCAATGGGCAGTTCAGGTTGCGTGCATCTAATTCTTTATCAAAATCCATTTTTTTATTCCTATTCCAATTTGCCCGTCAATGCGTGGCGGCTATTTTTTTGCGCTGAACGGGTAACCGGCTTTTCCCCATGCCAGCACGCCACCTACCAGGTTAAATACGTTTTTTAAACCTTTGTTGGTGGCAAAATCAGCCGCATGCGCAGAGCGCACGCCACTATGGCAATAAAAAACCACCTTATCGGCATTTACCAGTTTTTCATATTCTACTGGCAACATGGATAATTGAATATGGATTGCGTTAGCAATAATGCCCCGCGCCACTTCATCATCGTTGCGCACATCAACCAACACCACTTTGGGTTGTTGCAGTAATTGCTGTAAATCTGCTGCTTCTATATCTGAATAATTTTTCATGAATACGACCTAAATATTTTTTGTATTGTACACATGAAAACAACGCATTAAAACGCTTAAACAAAGCTTTTAGCATTAGCGCAATATCCATTTGCCTCTCATCACGAGAATGTAGATTTGGCGTGAGTGATTAAAGTGATTAGCCCAGCGATTGAATATGGCCCGTAAGATTGATCACCCAATAAAAAAGCCCACATTGCTGTGAGCTTTTAAATATTGGTGGCCGGGACGGGAATCGAACCTGTGACACGCGGATTTTCAATCCGCTGCTCTACCGACTGAGCTACCCGGCCATCATGCAAATTACTGCATAACGATTTGCAAGTCGCGCATTATAGCAAACTTCACATAAATTTACAGCGCAATTTGCGATTTAATTCAAACTAAAGTAGTCAGGCGCTGGCAGATGCACTATGATGAACTTTCATTAAGATGTAATATATTTGAGATAAAACACTGCAAGTATATTGAATTATATCAACAATATTAAAAGGAGATTTCAATGGGAATGTTTTCATTTATTAAAGAAGCTGGAGAAAAATTATTTGGTATCGGTGAGGCTAAAGCCGCCGATGTCGTAGCAAAAAAAGACCCTACTCCTGTTAATGTGGATGCAGCAAACAAGGCAGCGGCTAGTGCGATTGCCGATTATGTTGCCAAAATGAATTTAAGTGCCCGCGATTTAGACATCGGTTTTGATGGCGCATCGGGCACGGTAATCGTGCAAGGCATGGCGGATACGCAAGAAACCAAAGAAAAGATTTTGCTTTGCTGTGGTAACGTGGCAGGCGTAGAACATGTGCAAGATCAGTTAGGTGTGATAGAAGCAGAGGCTGAGCCGCAATTTTATACTGTTGTAAGCGGCGATACTTTATCGAAAATTGCGAAAGAATTTTATGGCAATGCCAATGCTTATATGGGCATTTTCGAAGCAAACAAACCAATGCTAAGCCATCCTGATAAAATATATCCGGGACAAATGCTACGTATTCCACCGCAATAATTTTTAACGTTAATTAGGAGCTTTACCATGAACACATTTTTACGCGCATTATTAGCAGGCGTTTTTGCACTCACCTTAGTCGCTGGCTGCAGTAAATCCGATGATGCTGTAGACAACATGAAAGAAGAAATGGGTGAAGCGGTTGACGCCACCAAAGAAGCGGCTGGCGCAGTGGCAACTGAAACAAAAGAAGCCGTTACTGATGCCGCCAAAGATGCCGCAACTGCAACATCTGAAGCCGCAACAGAAGCCAAGGAAGAAGCTGTTGATGCCGTGCAAGCGGCAAAAGATGCCGCCGCTGAAGCGGCTAAGTAATGAATGCAATAGAATTAAACTAGGCTGGCTCAATTTTAATTTATTGAGCGCAATATAGTTTTAATTGAAATTTAACCCGCAAAGCTGCAAAGTTTTGCGGGTTTTTCATTTACACTTATTGGCATGAAGACTTTTGATATATCGCCCTTAGACAACAGCTTACAAGCTGCATTAACACACAAAATCAATCAAAAAACCAAGCCCTTAGGCGCCCTTGGCAAGCTGGAATCTTTAGCATTACAAATTGGCCAGATTCAACATTCATTAACACCGCAGCTTAACCAGCCAACTATATTGGTATTTGCCGGCGACCATGGCATCACCCAAAGCAATGTCAGCCCTTATCCACAAAGCGTTACCGCGCAAATGGTGCTCAATTTCTTGCAGGGTGGCGCGGCGATCAATATTTTTGCCGATCAAGCGCGTATCGGTTTACGCATAATCGATGCCGGGGTGAACCATACGTTTACACCGCACCCCGCATTGATTGATGCAAAAATAGCCATGGGAACGGCTAATTTTTTACATCAGCCCGCCATGACTTTGCTTCAAGCCGAGCAAGCGCTTACTATGGGTGCTACACTGGCGAAGCAAGAAATTGATGCAGGCTGCAATCTGATTGGTTTTGGCGAAATGGGCATTGGCAATACCTCTTCTGCCAGTGTACTGATGAGCGTCTTGTGCGATATCCCGATTGAGCAATGTGTGGGCCGCGGCACTGGCCTGGATGATGCCGGGTTGACCCATAAAACCACTGTCCTGAAACAAGCGATAGAACATCATGCGCTTAAGGGACAGGATGCGTTACAAGCATTGACTAGTTTTGGCGGCTTTGAAATCGCCATGATGGCGGGCGCCATGTTAGCCGCTGCTGAGCAGAAAGCCGTGTTGCTGATTGATGGCTTTATTGCCAGTGCAGCGCTGCTGGTGGCTTATAAAATGCACCCGCCTATTTTAGACTATTGCATCTTTGCACATCGCTCAAACGAGCAGGCCCATCAGCAACTGTTAGCGCATTTACAGGCTAAACCACTGCTAGACCTGGATCTACGATTAGGTGAAGGTACCGGTGCTGCGCTGGTCTACCCGCTTGTGCAAGCAGCGGTTAATTTTTTAAACGGTATGGCAAGCTTTGAAAGCGCGGGCGTCAGCCAGGCGCTTGATGCTGCCGGAGCTGGTTGAAAATGCGCAAAGAATGGCAATATTTTCTGTTGGCGGTGGGCTTTTTTACGCGCATCCCTGTGCCCAGCTTTAAAGATTTTCAAGAGTCTGACCTAAACCACGCCAGCAAATATTTTCCATTAGTCGGCATCTTGGTCGGTTTGGCGGGGGCACTGGTTTTTTATGCTGCCTACTTGTTTTTGCCGTTAACGATTGCCGTTTTAGCCAGTATGGCGGCTACCATTTATGCCACAGGCGCCTTTCATGAAGACGGCCTGGCCGACAGTGCAGACGGGTTAGGTGGTGGCTGGGACAAAGACAAAATCATAACCATTATGCAAGATTCCAGGCTAGGCACTTACGGTGCCGTGGCATTATTTTTGATGCTTTTTGCCAAATTCCACACGCTTTATTCATTGAATTATTTTGTAATCCCAATCGCGCTGGTGTCAGGCCATGCGCTAAGCCGCCTGTGCGCTGTGTGGATGATGCAAAGCCTGGATTACGTTAAAAGCAGCGGCAAAGCCAAACCGCTGGCTACGCAAATCAGTAAGCCAAGCTTGCTACTTGCAAACGTGTTTGGATTATTACCAACAGTTGCCGTTATTTTTGTGCTAAATGTGAGTAACCACTCACATTTAAACATTATAAAATTGATAGGCTTCACATTGATCCCCGTTATCTTAAGTTGGATCTGGTGGCGCCACAAAATCCAACGCTGGCTGGGTGGCTATACCGGCGATTGCTTGGGCGCGACACAGCAGATTACCGAGCTGGCATTTTACTTGGGCGTATTGGCCTGGAGCATAAGCCTTTGAAGCTATTTTTAATTCGCCACACATCATTACAGGTGCCTGCCGGCATCTGTTATGGGCAAAGTGATATTGACGTTGCCAGCAGCTTTGTGGGTGAAGCAATGCTGACACAACAAAAGCTTATCGATACCGCATTTGATGCCGTTTATGCCAGCCCATTACAACGCTGCTCAAAACTGGCTACTGCCTTGAACCTGGGTGAAACAATCGTTGACCATCGCCTGATGGAACTCAATTTTGGCGATTGGGAAATGTCGGCCTGGGATGATATTGCGCGCGATGTTTTTGATACATGGGCACACAATTATGCCAATCTGGCCCCGCCAAATGGCGAGACATTTAGCCAGCTACAACAGCGTGGGGTCCATTTTCTGCAAGAGATTTTGGCGCATTACCCAAAAGGCAATGTTGCCATTGTGACGCATGGTGGCATGATACGCGCCCTGCTGGCGCATGTGCTGAATATGCCGCTGAAAGGCTTGTTTAGATTTACGATTGATTACGGCAGTATCACGCAGCTGGAGTTTGGTGACACCAATGCCGTACCCAAAATTAACTATGTGAATCTTTAATTAGCTGCTGGCAACAACCGTGATGCGGTTATCAAAACACTCCACCACCTGCCCAGCGCGAATCTTAGCGGTTTTGCGTAATTCAATTGCGCCATCTACCATCACAATGCCATCTGCCACGAACGCTTTGCCCTGGCCACCGCTATCGGCAATGCCTGTGGTTTTAAGCAAATCGCACAGGGCAATAAACTCACCTTTTAATTCAAACTGACTATCCATATTTAACCTTTTAATTTAAGAGGTAGGCCTGCGGCAACAAATACCACCTTATCGGCCAATTGCGCCACCGCCTGATTCAGCCGGCCCTGTTCATCCTGAAACTGGCGGTTAATCGCGCCCAAAGGCACAATGCCCATACCCACTTCATTGCTGACCAGGATCACGTTGCCCGCAAGTTTTGGCAACACCTGCAACAAAGCGTCACGTTCAGCTTGCCAATCCTTAGTTTGCGGCTGCGCGCAATCCGGGCAAATACATTGCGCCAGCCATAAGGTGAGGCAATCCACAATCACGCACTGCCCTGCTTTGGCATGGCTTTGCAAGCTTATAGCCAAATCGTGGGCTTGCTCAACCGTTTTCCAATGGCTCAGGCGGCGCGCTTTGTGGTGCCCTACCCTTTGCCCAAACTCATCATCGAATACGAGGGCAGTGGCGATATAGGTCACTGGCAAGCCAGATGCTATCGCCAGCTGCTCGGCATAGCTGCTTTTACCAGAGCGCGCGCCGCCCAGCACAAGCGTAATTTGAGCGGCATTATCTTGTGTCATGATCATTCCAGCCATTTTCCATTAACATTTCAATCAACGGTTTTTCTATCTTCCAGCCCGTTTCAACCAGCATGGGCTCTTTGTAAAAACTGGCGACATGCCCCAAACACAATATCGCAATCGGTTTTGCATCTGCAGGCATGTTTAATAACCGGGCCAATTCAATGGGGTCAAACAGGCTCACCCAGCCTAAACCCAAACCCTCTGCCCGCGCGGCAAGCCACATATTCTGTATGGCACAACTCACTGATGCAATATCCATCTCGGGCAGCGTGCGGCGTCCGAATATATTGCCTTCGCGTTTATCGCAAAGCGTGGCAACCAGCAATTCACCACACTCCAAAATACCTTCTACCTTCAGGCGCATAAACTCGGCCATGCGCGCGGTGGTTTCATACTCACCAATCGCTTGTGCGGTTTTAATGCGTTCTGCATCCACTTGTTTATGAATCGCCTGGCGCTTTTGCAAATCGGTAATACGGATAAAGCGCCACGGCTGCATCAGGCCAACACTGGGTGCGTGATGCGCGGCGGCTAGTATTTTTTGCAGAATCGCGCTGTCAACTGGCGTTGGCAAAAAATGCCGCATGTCGCGACGCTCTGCAATCACCTTGTAGATGGCTGCTTGCTCTTCTGTACTATAAGCGTGGGGATTATGCATAGTGCATCTCTATAAATCTAATTTTCGTCGTTACACTGCGTTACTCATAAAAATAATTCCTTACATATCAAACATATGCCGCATTATTTTTAAATCGCGCTTGTTTAATTTAGAATCTTAAATTTATAGAGACGCACTATAGTTATATAAATGGTCTTAGCGTAAAAAAAGCCGCTTGGAGTTAAGCGGCTTAAAGCGATTCAATTGCATCAGGCTTCTGAAGTCTGCAAAAGTTTAACATTGCGCCACAAGGCGACTGCAAGCCAAACGAATGCAAAATACATGGCCGAAAAGCCCATCCAGCTAGGCAGGTATTCCCAGCCATGTTGCATGGATTCGATTAAACCTTCTGCAGGAAAACGGCCAGAGAATAGATAGTAAGTTTGGGTAGAAATCACGAATGCAATAAACGTAGTAGCCAAGCCAACCAAAGCATAGGCGGAAACCGCTTTAAATTTAGGCGCGAAAACGTTTTGTTGCTTGCTTAGCCATACACCACCTAACCACATTGCACCGTAAGCTGGAATCAAACCCCAATAGCCGTTGGTTAAGCAAAAGCCTTGTGCAGGATCAAACGCCGCCGCACCAAAATCAATCACTGTTGCCAATACAAAAAACGCCGCAAACCAAGCCGCACGCCTTAATAGCAAACCACCCAGTAAAAACAATACCAGGCTAGCATCCGGCAAAGATACATGCGTGAGCACATGGCTGCCACGGGTTAGCAGCATAAAAAATGCAATTGTTGCGGCGATAATCAGTTGTTTAGAGACTGTTAAATTGTTTTGCATGGTAAATCCTGTGCTTTAGCTATAAAAGCCACTTATAAATAATACCGAATGATACCATTTTGTGGCTTTTATATGAGCCTATCAACCTTAAAAATCTGCGCGCATGCCAACGCGCCATGTGCGCACAAAATCGACTGGATAAATTGCATCATCCTGAATTTGAATCGAATTTTCATGCTCAAATAGGTTATTGACCGCAGTAAAGAAGTTGAAGTTTTTATACTGGTAGCTCAATGCTAAGTTGGTCGATTCATAGTTATCCTGTTTCTGATCCAAGTTATTCTGCAAATCGTTAAACGCATAGGCTTTAGCACGCCAAGTATGGTTTAAATTAAGAGTGGCATGATCCAGGAATTTATAATTCAAATTGGCAACCACCGTGTGTTTTGGCACTCCTGGCAAATCTTTATTTTTAATGGCCACTGTACCGTCATTTTCTGAGTCAATAATCGCACGTGTATACGTGTAAATTAACCCTGCACTGACTTGCTCATTAAATTTGAAAGAATCCTGAAGTTCCAGGCCATATTTATGCGATTTATCAATATTGGTATTGGTTCCAAAAAAGCCAAATGTAGGATTATAAAAAATTTCATTCTTTAAATCCGCATGAAAAGCGGTCACTTTTAGACGGTTATTTGCCCACACATGATTTAAACCTACGTTAAATGTTTTAGATTTAGCTGGCACAATATCGGGGTTCAATCCAAAACCGAAGCTAAAAAAGCGGTCAATATCTGGCGCTTGAAACGCTTGGTTGAAATTGGTAAACACGCTCAATTCAGGGCTAATTTTGTAGTTTGCACCGATGTCAAAGGCTTCGAGATTACTATCTTTTTGCACTTTAGTACCACCTACAGGCGCAAAGTTATATTTCACGCGCTCATGCCTTGCGCCGGCAGATAAAGTCAACTCGCTAAACTGATACTCTGCCTGCGCAAAGAAACCTGTGTTGTCTTTACTGGTTTTATCAGAAATACGCTCCATTGTGCCGTCAAAACTTTGATAACCGATTAAAGCCCTTAAATTACTATCCGCATACTTCAACGTCAGCTCATCGTTTTTATAATCGTAATCACGCAGTTGCGAGAAAAAATTGAACGTATCAAAAAATGATGTTTTATCTTCGTTGCCATGATTGAACGCAACGGCAAAATTCTGGTTGATATCGTAATCAAAACCCAATCGCCACTGATCTGTTTCATAGCGTTGGTATGTATATGCATTACCAGAGTTTTGACGCGGGTCATCTTTAAATTCAGCTTCGGACATATTGCCAACATAAAAAGTGGTGATACGGGCGCTAGTAGCTTCTGCATTTACGCGTAAGGCATCAACAGGCTTGAATTTAAGCTTGATGTTTTGTGTTGCGCCATCAAACGTATCACGCTGGCCTAAAATGTCCTTCTTGCTAAAGCCGTCATGACTATCATCAGCTGCGCTGGCAGAAAGATCAAAATGCTGACTAGAAATACCCGCAGAGATATGACCAGATTTTTGACCATAGTTACCCAATGAGCCAGTAACCGATACACCTGTTTTCGTTTTTGTATAAATCTGGATTGCACCGGCAGTTGCGCCATCGCCATAGATGACCGAGCCACTACCTTTGGTGATTTCGATACGCTCAATATTGCCAATAGGAATCGCGCCTAGTAGTTGCGGTGTTAAATCAATATTATTTAAACGCTGTCCATCGACAGTAATCGCCACATTCTGATATCCGCTCTCATTACCATAACCACGCA
>JAZKEN010000104.1:24950-26504 GCA_040387035.1 Pseudomonadota bacterium
CCATCGACAGTAATCGCCACATTCTGATATCCGCTCTCATTACCATAACCACGCAAATTGATCAGTGGCGCAGCCTTGTTACCAAAACCCGACAATATATTTAACGAAGTTTGTTGTGCTAGAAAATCGTAAAGAGATGTAGCGCCTGAGGCTTCAATTTGCGCGGCAGTATGAATTTCAGCGGCATAGGTTGTTTCAGTATCTTTGCGCTCAAAGCGATTGGCTTTTACAGTGACTTCGTCTAGATTTAAACTCTCGGCGGCAAATGCTGATGATTGGATAGCCAAGCCGACGAGGCTCGCTATAATGGTTTTTTGCATGGTAAAAATATCCCTGGTTACACGCGACCCCGCGTGCTTTTTTATAATGAGGAATACCTTGGGAGTGTTTGACTAATCCGGAACTCAATGCGCTGATTTAATTGCCCCAGGCTTGAATGCCCGAGCTTTTAATATTGATTGCACATTTTGTTTTGATTACCGTCACCCCGCGGCATTTCCTAACGTTTTGATTGCAAGGCCGGTCTCCGGGCTTGTGAGGAATGATTTGCGCCTTCCCAAATATGCATTCAGTGGCTATTTGCAAAACTACACTCACTTACCGTTGCGGGGGCAGCATAGGGATTGTCAACGTTTTAATATGCTTAAAACACAACGCACCTATTTCCCAGTTTCACCCGTATTAATCTACATTAATACGGGCACCTTACAACTCGTGCAATTATAACTTTTATACAGCGCATTGTGGATTGAATTGACACTTTATAACCGGATTGTTTATGCAATAAGCTTGATAAACATATTAATTTACTTTGAATAGCTCACCTTAGCTATTGACTACAATGAATTTTTTCAATTATAGTGGGACATGGATGCAGATTTAAAAAGATTAGAAGACAAAATTGGCAAGTTAATTTCTTTGTGTGCCACTTTGCGCGAAGAAAACATTCAATTGCGTGGCGATTTAAGCCAAGCGCAACAAAACTCAAACACCCTAAAAAGCAATATGCTGCTAGCAAGCGAAAAGCTGGAAGTTTTGCTAGAAGCCATTCCCGCTGATACTGCAGCCTTAAGTACATTGCCATCTTTAGGCACCGAGCCATTATGAGTAACGCAAAATCAATTGATGTGAATATCATGGGACGTGAATTCACAGTCGCCTGTACCGATGAAGAACGTGCCGGATTACTAGAGGCGGTCAACTATCTGGATAAAAAAATGCACGATATCCGCGATACTGGCAAAGTGGTCGGCATTGACAGGATAGCAATCATGGCAGCACTCAATTTATCGCATGAATTGTTGCATACCAAGACCGGCGATGTTGACATCGGTGATTATAAGCGTAGGATTAGTGCCATGCAGAGTCAAATTGATGAAGCGATGGCTAGCCAGACTAAATTGTTATAAATAGTAAACTTTTTAAAAATCTAGCCTCTAACGCTAGACTGTTGTAATCAGATACCTTCATCAGTTCGTCACAAGTCAGCGCTAATATTCAACTTGTTTTCTGTGGTGTTGCTTGAGTCTTAAATTCCTTGAACTAGTTTTCGTT
>JAZKEN010000105.1:0-3141 GCA_040387035.1 Pseudomonadota bacterium
TTGTCGTTGAAAAACTACAATGATATTGAAGTGGGTGATCTATTAGAAGTCTATGAAATGGTAGAAGTAGCGCGTACGCTATAACTTAAAATTCGTCATGATGCGTAAAGCTCCAAATTTGATGGTTAAAACAAAAAATTCTCGCTTACATACTGAATGTATGCGGCGCTCAATTTTTTGTTTTACGCCTAGTCTCATTTAGACTTTTTAAGTTATTGGATAGTAAAAAATATGGCAAAAGAATTTTCAAGAGCAACCCGTGTCGCCGAACAAATGCAGCGTGAGTTGGCGGATTTGCTTCAATTCGAAGTGAAAGATCCGCGTGTGGGCATGGTGACCATTACGCAGGTGGAAGTCACTGGCGATATGGCGCATGCCAAGATTTTTTACAGCGCAGCCAAAGCCAGCGATAGCATTCAGCAAGGCCTGGAAAAGTCAGCAGGCTTCTTGCGCACACAGATCGCCAAGCGCATGCTGTTACGCACGGTGCCGCAATTGCATTTTGTATACGACGCTTCCATTGATAACGGCATGAAAATGGCGCAATTGATTGATGCGGCGCGCGCTACCGATAAAAACCTAGATTAATTTCCTGCTTTGCAATTCAAACGCACTAAACGCGCCATCAATGGCGTTTTATTATTAGATAAGCCGCTCGGCTTTTCGTCTAACCAGGCATTGCAAAAAGTAAAATGGCTGTTCTCTGCCGCCAAGGCGGGACATACCGGCACGCTGGATCCGCTGGCGACTGGTTTACTACCGATCTGCTTGGGTGAAGCGACCAAATTTGCGCAGTATGTAACCGATGCCGATAAAACTTACCTTGCCACACTAAAATTGGGCGTTACCACCAATACTGGTGATGCTGAAGGTTTAGTGTTAGAAACTAAAGCCGTCAATGTCACGCAGGCACAGTTTGAATCGGCTTGCGCCAAATTTGTGGGTGAAATCAGCCAGACACCACCCATGTATTCTGCACTTAAGCATGAGGGCAAAGCCTTGTATGAATACGCCAGGGCAGGGGTGGATATTGAACGCAAAGTACGCCAGGTCAGCATACAGAATATCAGCGTGCATACCTTTGAAATGGATGTGGCAACCATCACCGTTACTTGTAGCAAAGGTACTTACATTCGCACACTGGCGGAAGATATTGGCGCATTGCTTGACTGCGGAGCGCATTTGATTGGTTTGCGCCGTACTGAAACTGCGGGTTATTTGTTGCCACAATCGGTGACAATAGAACAGCTTGAAGCTTTATCCATTGAGGCGCGTGATGCACTGTTGTTGCCAGTGGATTCCGCAATAGAAAGCTTACCCAAGGTGACATTAAATGCTGATGCTGCGCATTTTGTCATGCAAGGTCAGTCAGTCTGGCAGTCCGGCAAAACACCCGAAGGTGATTTAAGGCTTTATAGTGAAGACAATCAATTTTTAGGATTGGGGTTTTTGCAGGAAGATGGAAAAATTGCACCAAAACGATTGATACAAAAAACTCAATGAAATGAATGGTTTGCTAATAACTAAGGCTTGTTAAAACTGAATAAGCGCGTTAAAATGCTGGATTATTCGTAAAAGAATGTAATAGCGGTTTAAGATTGTTTTGAGCTGCTTATACATTGTCGCTAACTAGTCGTAAATTTTAAGGAAATAAAGATGGCAATTACAGCAGTAGATACCGCAAAAATCGTAGCAGAATATCAATTAAAACAAGGCGATACAGGTAGCCCAGAAGTGCAAGTCGCGCTTTTAACAAATCGTATTACTTATTTAACTGAGCATTTTAAAGCCAACAAAAAAGACAACCACTCACGTCGTGGTTTGTTAGCAATGGTAAGTCAACGTCGTCGTTTACTAGACTACCTAAAAAGCCGTGATGTAAGCCGTTATCAATCATTGATTGAGCGTTTGAGCTTACGTAAGTAATTGTTTATAAAGGTGTTAAGTTTTTCTAAAGATGCATTCTTTAATTCTGGACGCACTTTAATAATCACTTTTATAATCTAAAGAAAAGCCGATTGCATGGTGATATGCGTCGGCTTTTTTGTTTTATACATTTATCACAATTGTTGTTTATAAAGTCAGTTGCTATTGGGTAGTGAATAGCAATTCATTGAATTGAAAAGCATAGAATAGAAAAGGAAAAACAATGTTTAATAAAGTAAAGAAAAGTATTCAATACGGTGCGCATGAGCTCACTATTGAAACAGGTGAAATAGCGCGCCAAGCCGATGGAGCAGTATTAGTAAGCTATGGTGATACCGTTGTTCTGGTTACCGTTGTTGGTAAACATGAAGTAAAAGCCGGCCAGGATTTCTTTCCATTAACAGTGGATTACATGGAAAAGACTTATGCGGCTGGTAAGATCCCAGGTGGATTTTTCAAGCGCGAAGGCCGTCCTTCAGAGAAAGAAACATTAACAAGCCGTTTAATCGACCGCCCATTGCGTCCTTTATTCCCGGAAGCGTTTTACAACGAAGTGCAAATCGTCGCGACAGTAATGTCGTCAGACCCGGAAATCGATGCAGATATCCCTGCCATTATTGGTGCGTCAGCTGCCATGTCATTGTCAGGCATCCCATTCTTTGGCCCATTAGGCGCAGCGCGCGTGGGTTATATTGATGGTGAATACGTATTAAACCCAACCAAAGCACAATTAGAAGTAACCGACCTGGATTTGGTTGTTGCAGCGACTGAAACTGCCGTGATGATGGTGGAATCTGAAGCGAAAGAGTTATCAGAAGAAGTGATGCTGGGCGCAGTGGTTTACGGCCACGAGCAAATGCAAGCCGTGATCAAAATGATCAACGAATTATCTGCCGAAGCAGGTAAAGATGCGTGGGATTGGGTAGCACCAGAGCCAGATACCGCATTGATTGCAAAAGTGGCCGATTTAGCTGCGGCTGATGTGAATGCCGCTTTCCAGATCAAAGCAAAAGGCGCGCGTTCTGCCAAGCTGGAAGAGATCAAAAATCGCGTATTAGGTGAGTTGATTAACGAAAACACGTCAACCGACGAAGCCAATAAAATTAAAACAGAATTCTTTAATTTAGAAGCGAAAACAGTCCGTAGCCAAATCTTGAACGGCGAGCCACGTATTGATGGCCGTGATACACGCACTGTGCGTCCAATCACTGTGCG
>JAZKEN010000106.1:0-4418 GCA_040387035.1 Pseudomonadota bacterium
ACAGGCCAGCCCAAATCGTTTGAAAGCGATATTGTGATTACGGACAGCGATTTAAAACAGCCGCTGACCAAAACCATTAGCGTGAACCATCCCTTGGTTTATAAAGGTATCGCCATCTACCAGTCCGATTTCCAGGATGGCGGCTCATCGGTTGATTTTAAGGTGTGGGATTTAACCAAGCCCAACCTGCAAACCAGTACGCTAAAAGGCGAGATATTCAAAAAAGCCACGCTTGGTGAAGGCGACAACCAGTTAACGGTCGAATTCAATGAGTTCCGCAAATTCAATATCATTAATCTTACCCCAGACGGCAAAGGCAAGCCGCGCAATGTTGGGCCCAATATCACCTACAAACTACGCGATGCCAGCGGCCAGGCGCGCGAGTATGTCACCTACATGCAGCCCATGCAATTAGATGGCAAAGCGTATTTTATTTCCGGCATGCGCGAAACCGTACAGGAAGACTTTAAATATCTGCGCATCCCTGTGGATGAAGATTTTGAGATTGACGGCTTTATGCGCTTTCGCGCGGCCATGCTGGATAGCCAACTTTACCCGGCCATCGCCAAGAAGTTAAGCGCCAATGCTTTAACCAATGATAGGCAATTGCAAGCGCAATTCGAGCAAAGTGTGGTGCAATTAATGAGCACCTATGCCAAAGGCGGTTACACCAGCATCGCTAAGGCGATTGAAAGTGCCGTGCCAGAAGACCAGCGCGAAGCGGCTGCGCAAACCTATATCAAAATGTTAAACACAGCAGCGTTTGAGGCTTACAATTTAAGCCTGGCTAAAGCCAATAAGCCCGCATTGGTATTTAATGATAAAACCAAAGAGCTGCTACAAGACAGTTTAAATGCATTAAGCGATTCGTTTTTTTACGGTTCGCCGCATTATTTGCAATTGGTCGATTTTAAGCATGTTGAAGCCAGCGGTTTGCAACTAACCAAGTCACCCGGGCAAAAATGGGTGTATTTAGGTTCTGTGCTGTTGGTGCTAGGTATCTTTGCCATGTTTTATATTCGTGAACGTCGCATCTGGTTGCTAGTCAAAAATAGTGGTGGTAAGCCGAATGAGGTTTTATTGGCAATGTCGTCTAACCGTAAAAATTTAGATTTCGAGCAAGAGTTTGAACGCACCAAATCGCAATTAAGTCAGCTGCTTGCTTAAATTTTAAGCACGATTAAGGAATAACCATGAATACGGAATCACTCAACTTTACGCCCAAAACACTTTGGCAAAGCCTGAAAGTGCAAGATTGGCTTTACGCTTTATTGCTTGTTGCAGGCGCCATATTCGCTTATAGCCAATATTCACAGTTTATGGATATTTATGAGGTAAGCTTTTTGTTTGGCGCAGCGGCCGTATTCAGCTACCTGGGCTGGCGCTGGAAAGGCCTGGCCAAGCTGGTCATTGGCGTGGGCGTGATCAGCTTGTTCTCAATCAGTTTGTACCATGGCGACCAGGCGCGCGCTACGCAGGCATTTTTACTAAAATATTTAATATCCAGCCAATCCGCCATTATGTGGATGAACGTGCTGTTTATCCTAGCCATGCTTACCTATTGGTTTGCGCTATTTAAACGCAGCGACTTTGCAGGCCGCGTGGCTTCAGCGCTGACATGGAGTGCGGTTCTGTTCGGCTTTGTCGGTTTAATGGTGCGCTGGTACGAATCCTATTTAATCGCGCCCGATGTCGGCCATATCCCAATCAGTAATCTGTACGAAGTATTTATTCTGTTCTGCTTGATTACTTCGCTCTTGTATTTGCATTATGAAAGTAAATTCAATACCAAGCAGCTTGGTGGCTTTGTGCTGCTGATTATCAACGCGGCGGTTGTGTTTATTTTATGGTATCGATTCGATCGTGGTGCAGACGCGATTCAGCCTTTGGTGCCAGCTTTGCAAAGCTACTGGATGAAAATCCATGTGCCTGCAAACTTTGTGGGATATGGCGCGTTTTCATTAGCCGCCATGGTAGCAAGTGCTTACTTGCTGGCTAAAAAAGGCATATTGACCAGCCGCTTGCCTAGCCTGGAAGTGCTGGATGACGTCATGTATAAATCCATTGCCGTCGGCTTTGCCTTTTTTACCATTGCCACTATTTTGGGTGCCATGTGGGCGGCAGAGGCTTGGGGCGGCTACTGGAGCTGGGATCCAAAAGAAACCTGGGCACTGATTGTGTGGCTCAATTACGCGGCCTGGCTGCACTTGCGCATGGTTAAAGGTTTGCGCGGCCCGGTATTGGCGTGGTGGGCCTTGATTGGCTTGCTGGTGACCACATTCGCCTTTTTGGGTGTGAATATGTTCTTAAGTGGTTTGCATTCTTACGGCGAACTTTAAGACCAGGCTATCTGGAATTACTTTTAGCAGGCAATTGTTCGTTGCCTGCTTAGGGGTCTAGCGACACCCTAAAGCGCACCTCGCCATTCACATTGCTATCCAGGCTTAAGCGGTAGCCTGCTTGTTTAGCATCTTGCGCGGCATGATACAAACCAACGCCCAAACCGTTATGCGATGCGATATGCTTTTTAAATAAATCATTGGCGATTGCGGCATCCATTGCCTTACCGGTATCGGTTACATCAATATAAAAGCGTTGTTCAGCGTCGCTTTGCATTTCAATGCTGATCATTGTATTAGGCTGGTACTTGGCTTTTTCAATTGCATTATTGATTAAATTATCCATCACGCTATCCAGTACTTCAGCATTGATATCATGCTTGGGTAATTCACCTGCGGCAAATTCAATATGATCTTGCGTGTGGCGCAGTTGCAGGTTTTTCCACCAGGCAGACATTTTCTCCAGGCGTTTTTTATCCTCACCCGGTGCTTTTAGTTTGTCTAAAGTAGCCGCAATACGTTGATTTAAAACTGGCAGCTGCTTGCGAATCAAAGTTAACAAAGCCTCATTGTCTTTTTCTTCTGTCTGCTCAGCGGCAGAAACCAAAGTGCCCACCGATTGCAAAATATTTTTAATATCATGCGTCAAGCGCGAGCCGGTTTCATAAAAAGCCTGCATATAGGCATTTTGGCGCAAGGTTTCTTCGCGGCGTTTAGCGTCATAAAACTCACCCATGATTTGCGTGAGCAGTTTCACATGCACATACAAGGCAGGCGAAATCTGCCAGTTGGTGTGCAAGGTCATATGAAAATCCTTAAAATTAAAATTGGTCTGGTGTTGGGAAGACTTGCCCAGTTTGCCTTGCGTATCGTCCGCCAGCCAGGAAACACCAGAAACCCATGGCAGGGAAGTCATTTCCAGCATGGCTGCTTGGATAAAACCGTTGGCGGTCGATTCGATTTCACCCAGTGACGCGATATTTTTAATCCATTTTTCAAACGGCATGCCGATACTCAACAAATAGCGCGACATCAGCAACTCAACCCCTGAAAAACGCGTACTCGGCCGCCACAGCAAACTGAAGGCAATCAGCACAAAAGCCAGGCTAAATATCGTGATAAACATCACCTGGATATAATTGACGGTGTTGACGCTACCGATTGCATAGCTGCCCAACACCAAGATAAGCGCGACCAGCATCAGCAGTAAGGTATAGAAAAAATCCAGCACCGGTAATTGGCCCGATTTGCTGCTTTGATTGCCGATAAATAAAATAACGATAGGCAGTAGCGGAATAAAATAGCGGATTACAAAAGTGGCCGCTTCCAGGTCGTTAGAAGCATTAAGCAGTTTGGGTACTACCCACAGCAGCAGCATGGATAACAAATAACTCGCCGCCAAAATATGCACAACGCGGTTGGCTTTGGTTTCTTCTGAAAAGATGCGGCCACCCAGCAAGCCAAATAAAATGGAAAGCCACAAGGCGGTTAACCACCAATTGATATACAAAAAGCCAAGAATGCCCACGCCAATAAAAAGAAATAACGCAGGCTTGGAAAGTGTCTCCGTACTGCGCCAGATAGGTTGCCACAACAAGAAAAGCGCATAAGTACACAAGAAAAAAGTCTGCTGCAGATAGTGTGCGTTGCTGCCCCAGATTAAAAATGCATGCAGAGATAACAGCATCAAGGCTAGTATGCGCTGCGAATTCTTGATGAGCATCAGGTTAATAATGCTGTAATTGAACATTTTTATAAACATGCGATATCCCATGTGTTAAATTTACGCTAATTTGCTAGCGCTTTGCTATCAAACTAAAGGGGTGTTGATAATTGGGCGGATTGTCAAAAAATTGTCACTTACGACGAAATTTCAACATGCGCTTTTATTTTTATCGCTAAATTTAGCTGAAAGTAGTGCAAATAGCCAGTAATTAAGGCTTTGAAGCCAAGATTGAAACTGGCATGTTGCTTGCATGAATTGTAAAAAATTGTGATGAGATTTGACAATTCACAAAATAATATTTGGTTTAAGGACGGGCAAATGAATAAGCAAACAGGTTTTACCCTTATCGAGCT
>JAZKEN010000106.1:4518-13578 GCA_040387035.1 Pseudomonadota bacterium
ACCCATTTAAAGTATTGCTAGTTATGTGATTTGATTTAAAATGTCACTAAAATGAAAAATCACAACAAATGACTTTAAATACAGCCACACAAAATATTGTAGAGATTGATAATCTTTCCTTTGGCTACAAAGGCCGCATGTTGCATCAGGGCATCAATATGGTGTTTCCGCGCGGCAAGGTAATCGCTATCATGGGTGGTAGTGGCACGGGTAAAACCACGCTACTACGCTTGATTGGCGGGCAGCTAAAGCCTAGCAAAGGCGAGGCGCGTGTTGAAGGCCAGGTCGTGCATCATCAATCACGCGATGGTATCTACAAGTTACGCCGCAAAATGGGTATGCTGTTTCAGCAAGGTGCTTTATTTACCGATTTGTCCGTGTATGAAAATGTCGCTTTTCCCTTGCGTGAGCATACCAATTTACCCGAGAGCATGATTCATGACCTGGTGTTAATGAAGTTAAATGCGGTGGGTTTAAGGGGTGCGCATAAGTTGATGCCGACTGAGTTATCCGGTGGTATGGCGCGCCGTGTCTCATTAGCGCGCGCTATTGCGCTGGACCCTGATATTATTATGTACGACGAGCCGTTTGCCGGCTTGGATCCTATTTCAATGGGTGTTATTTGCGATTTAATCCGCACCTTGAACGATGCGCTGGGTGCAACCTCCATTATCGTATCGCATGACGTAAAAGAAACTTTTACGATTGCTGATTATGTCTATTTTGTAGCCAATGGCGTGGTGGCGGCAGAAGGTACGCCGGATGATTTACGCAACTCTACCTTGCCTTTCGTGCATCAATTCGTGCATGGCGAAAAAGATGGTCCGGTACCATTTCATTATGCGGCCGGCGATTATGCGCAAGATTTACTGGGTTTTGATAACGTAAGGCAAGGCGCATGATTCGTTCTAGTATTTTGGTCAGCTTGACGCGCGTGTTGCGTAATATAGGACATAGCTTTAGCGACCGCATTTGGCGCCTGGGCGCTGGTGCGCGCTTGTTCGGGTTAACGCTTCTCTATTCCGGTGAGAGCTTTCGCAGGTTTCACCTAACCGTGCGTGAAGTGTATTTCACCGGTGTGATGTCGCTGATCATCGTTTTAGTATCAGCCTTTTTTGTGGGCATGGTGCTGGCTTTGCAGGGTTATTACACCTTGCAGAAATACGGCTCATCTGAAGCAATTGGCGTACTGGTCGCATTGTCGTTAATACGTGAGCTTGGCCCGGTTGTGACGGCACTGTTGTTTGCCGGGCGTGCAGGTACGGCCATCACGGCAGAAATCGGCTTGATGAAAGCCACCGAGCAACTGGCGGCCATGGAAATGATGGCAGTTAGCCCGATTGCCCGTGTGATTGCCCCGCGTTTTTGGGCGGGTGTGATTGCAATGCCGGTTTTGGCAGCTCTATTCTCAATGGTGGGCATTTTGGGCGGTTATATGGTTGCAGTGCCTTTGATTGGTGTGGATGCAGGAGCATTCTGGTCGCAAATGCAGGCCAACGTTGATTGGCGCCTGGATATTGTGAATGGTGTGATCAAAAGTGTTGTATTTGGTGTTGCTTGTACCATGATCGCCTTGTTTGAAGGTTATGATGCGCCGCCGACAGCGGAAGGCGTTAGCCGTGCCACCACGCGCACTGTAGTCACCTCCTCACTAGCGATTTTAGGGCTGGATTTTGTATTAACCTCATTTATGATTAGCATGTAAGGCTTCAGGAGTATGGCAATGGAAAGAACAACAATTGATTTATGGGTAGGTATATTTGTCGCTTTGGGTTTAGCCGCTTTGTTAGGACTTGCCATGAAAGTGGGTAATTTAACCACCAGCAGTATCGGCGAAACCTATACAGTTACCGCTAATTTTGAGAATATCGGTGGCCTGAAACCACGCGCGCCCGTAAAAAGCGCGGGTGTAGTGGTTGGCCGTGTGAGTGGCATCAGTTTTGATGCGACCAGTTTTGAGGCTGTAGTCAGTATCAGTATTGACAAACGTTATGCTTTCCCTAAAGATACCTTTGCCAATATTTACACGGCAGGCTTGCTGGGTGAGCAGTATATTGGTTTAGAGGCTGGTGGCGATGAATTGAGCCTGGCCAATGGCGACAAAATCATCCAAACGCAGGATGCAGTGGTTTTAGAAAAAATGATCAGTCAATTTTTATACAACAAAGCTTCAGAGGCGCCAGCAGCAAAAGAATCAGATGAAGGCGCGACTAAAACAGAAGCGCAATCAACCAAATCGGCAGATGATGCGTTAGGCGCTAACCCATTAGATGCAATAACACAACCAGCAGCGCCTTGAACCGCGCCGCATAAATTAGGATAAATACATGATTAAAAACAACATTAAGCAATTATTATTGGCGGGAACCATGCTTTGTTTCAGTGCCGCCGTACTGGCAGCGGAATCGCCGGATGAGTTGGTAAAACGTACCGCTGAAGATGTGCTTGCTATTGTTAAAGCAGACAAGGACATTCAAGCAGGCAACCAAGACAAGATTTTTGCATTGGCCGAAGAAAAGATTCTGCCAAACTTTAATTTTGACCGTGTTTCTCGCCTGGTATTAGGTAAAAACTGGACCAAAGCCACGCCGGATCAAAAAACAGCGTTCCAAACGGAGTTCCGTACTTTGTTGCTGCGCACTTATGCAACCGCGTTATCAAAATACAAAAATCAAACCATTGAATACAAGCCAATGCGTTTGGTGGATGGCGCTAACACGGCAGCGGTAAAAACGGTTATTTTGCAGCCGGGCGGCCAGCCGATTGCAGTGGATTATGCACTGGAAAAGCAAACAGATACCTGGAAAGTGTATGACATTGTGATTGAAGGCGTGAGTTTGGTAACCAATTACCGCGGCCAGTTTACGCAAGAAATCCGCCAAAATGGCTTAGACAGCTTGATTAAAAAGCTGGCTGAGAAAAATAGCGCGGCTAAAGCAAAATAATTACTATCGACAAATACATGGCGCAAATCACTCAAACCAATAATCGCTGGCTATTAAGCGGCGATGTTGTGAACAGCACGGCAGGCGATATATTAAAGGCGAGTCAGGCATTTAGTATTGAACATAATACTAACGTTGATTTTGCGGATGTTGAAGACATCGATACGACTGCAGTGAGCTTGATTTTAGAATGGAAACGCCGTGCGGCCAAAGAAAGCCAGTCGCTAACATTTGTCAACCTGCCTGAGAATCTAATCAGCTTGGTGCAGCTTTATGATGTGGCTGAATTAATTAGCTAATTTTAGTGGCTTGATATAGTAATTCATTATCTTAACCCCATCTCAATGATGGGGTTTCGTATTTATAGCGATTAAAAAATGACAGATATAAAATCAGTACCAGCAGTAAAAATTGAAAAAATCCACAAACGATTTGGTCAATTGCATGCGCTAAAAGGCATCGATCTAACCATAGAGCAGGGTGAGTTTTTTGGCTTGCTCGGGCCAAATGGCGCAGGTAAATCCACGCTGATCAATATTTTGGCGGGTTTGCTTAAGCCGACTTATGGCAAAGTGGCCATCATGGGGCATGATGTGCTTGATGCTTACCAGGCTGCGCGCATGTCGCTGGGCGTTGTGCCGCAAGAGCTGGTGTTTGACCCGTTTTTTAATGTGCGCGAAATGCTGCGTTTCCAAGCGGGGTATTTTGGTCGTGGCCGTGAAAATGATGCCTGGGTCGATGAGGTGATTGAAAACCTGGGCCTAACCGACAAAGCGCATACCAATATGCGCAAACTATCCGGCGGCATGAAGCGGCGCGCATTGATTGCGCAGGCCTTGGTACACAAGCCCCCCGTTATTGTGCTGGATGAGCCAACCGCTGGCGTGGATGTTGAACTGCGCCAAATGCTATGGGCATTTATCAAAAAGCTCAACAATGATGGGCATACCATTATTCTTACTACCCACTACCTTGAAGAAGCGGAAGCTTTATGTGAACGCGTTGCAATGATGAAGCAAGGCGAAATAGTGGCCCTAGATACAACCGCCAATCTACTCAGCAAGTTGCCGGGTAAAAATTTACGCTTAACCTTAGGCCAGGCAAATTTGCCAAGCACTTTATTGCCCATGCTAAAAAATGGCGAAAACGGTATTTTTACTTTGGCCCTAACCGAGCTCAACCAAATTGAATTCGCCTTAAGCGAATTGCGCAAAGCCAATATCCACGTACAAGATATGCAATTGATTGAAGCGGATCTGGAAGACGTATTTATGTCGCTAGTGGGTGAACAGGCCTCATCACAAAACCTACAGGCAGGCACACTATGAATCTGATTGATGATTTGATTTCACCGCAATGGCGCGGAACGTATACGCTGTTCAAGAAAGAATTGTTTCGCTTTTGGCGCGTGGCGTTTCAGACGGTTGCATCTCCTGTGCTCACATCTTTGCTGTATTTGTTGATATTTTCACATGTGCTGGAAAATCATGTGCAAGTGTATGAAGGCGTGCCCTATAAAGCGTTTCTGATCCCCGGCCTGATTATGATGTCGCTGTTACAGAATGCGTTTGCCAACAGTTCATCCAGCCTGGTGCAATCAAAAATTATGGGCAGCATCGTATTTGTGCTGCTCACACCGCTCAGCTACGTACAGTTTTTTATTGCATTCTTAGCCGCAGCCATTATTCGTGGTTTCCTGGTGGGGTTAAGCATTTATTTGGTCGCCATTTGGTTTGTCGATTTATCCATTGTGCACCCGCTGTGGATATTTATGTTTGCGCTATTGGGCAGTGCATTATTAGGTACATTCGGCATTATTGCGGGTATCTGGTCCGATAAGTTCGATCAAATGGCCGCGTTCCAGAATTTTGTGATTATGCCGCTCACGTTTTTATCCGGCGTGTTTTATTCCATTCATTCTTTGCCGCCATTTTGGCAAACGGTATCGAAATTCAATCCATTCTTTTACATGATTGATGGCTTTCGTTACGGATTTTTTGGGCAAAGTGATATTTCGCCATGGTTAAGTTTTGTGGTTGTGCTGGCCTTTTTGCTTGGGTTAGCATGGCTTGCTCTAAAAATGTTAAAATCCGGTTATAAATTACGAGCTTAAGCTAAGAGCATCAATTTAAACGGTTTATCAAAGGTGGAATGGTTTGTTAAGTGCTGCACAGTTAGAAAGTTATATCACGCAAAATTTAGATTGCGATTTCATTCAAGTGTTAGGTGATGATGGCACACACTTTGAAGCGGTGGTGGTTAGCCCCGCTTTTGAAGGCAAGCGCATGTTGCAGCAGCATCAACTGGTCTATGCCGCACTGGGCGACCGTATGCGCGCAGAAATACATGCCTTATCAATGAAAACCTATACGCCAACGGCATGGGCCACATTACCCAAATAACAGTACCAAATAATTAGATTAAAATAAAATGAAGTAAGGAGAAGCAAATGGATACGCAAGCACAAATTAAACAAACGGTGACAAGTAATAAAGTCGTGTTGTATATGAAAGGTAGCCCGAAATTCCCACAATGTGGTTTTTCAAATATGGCGACGCAAATTCTGGATGCCTGTAACGTGCAGTACGTAGCGGTAGATGTATTACAGGATCAAGCGATCCGTGAAGGCATCAAGCAATATGCCAACTGGCCAACCATTCCACAGCTGTATGTTAACGGCGAATTTTTAGGTGGTTCAGACATCATGCGTGCCATGTACGAAAGTGGTGAGTTGCAAGCTTTGTTAGCTGAAGCGGCCTAGTTTTGGACAAGCTTATTATTGAAGGTGGCTATAAGCTCAATGGCGAAGTAACGGTTTCCGGTGCAAAAAATGCGGCACTGCCCATCTTATGCGCCTCATTGCTGGCGGAAACACCGCTGCATTTGAGCAGTGTTGCCGCGTTAAAAGATATTGATACCACGATCAAGCTGCTAGATACCATGGGTGTCAAAATCGCGCGTGACAGCGACAAGGTTTCATTGGATGCCAGCGACGTGCAGTCGTTTGAAGCAACCTATGAAATGGTGAAAACCATGCGTGCGTCTATCCTGGTGCTGGGTCCGCTACTGGCACGTTTCGGTAACGCGCGCGTATCACTGCCTGGCGGCTGTGCCATCGGTTCACGTCCTGTCGATCTGCACATCAAAGGCCTGCAGGCCATGGGTGCGGCGATCCATATCACGCACGGTTATATTCAAGCCAGTACCTTGCACCTGCCTAATCGTCGCTTGCAAGGCGCGCGCTATTATATGGACGTGGTCACGGTAACCGGAACCGAAAACCTGATGATGGCAGCCAGCCTGGCCGAAGGCACCACCGTGCTGGAAAACGCCGCCAAAGAACCGGAAGTGGTTGATTTGGCGGAATGCCTGATTAAAATGGGCGCGAAAATCAACGGTGCCGGCACCGATGTGATTACGATTGTTGGTGTAGAAAAGCTTAACGGCGCTACCCACAATATTGTATGCGACCGTATTGAAGCGGGCACTTATATGGTGGCGGCCGCGATGACAGGCGGCGAAGTGAAGTTGCTGAATGCGCGCGCTGATTTGCTGGATGCGGTGATTGAAAAGCTGCGTGATGCAGGTGCCGAAGTGACCAGCGATGCAAGCAGCATCACGGTAAAAAGTGATGGTAATTTAAAAGCGGTGAATATCCGCACTGCGCCGCACCCGGCTTTCCCAACCGATATGCAGGCGCAATTTATGGCGCTTAACTCCATCGCAAGTGGCGTTGCCAAGGTAACCGAAACCATTTTTGAAAACCGCTTTATGCATGTGCAAGAGATGCAGCGTTTAGGTGCCGATATCAGCATCGATGGCAATACCGCTCTGGTCAAAGGCGTGGAGTATCTGGATGGCGCGATTGTAATGGCGACCGATCTACGTGCTTCAGCGAGCTTGGTATTGGCAGGCTTGGTGGCCAGGGGCGAAACCGTGATTGAACGTATTTATCACCTGGATCGCGGCTATGAGTATTTAGAAGAGAAGTTAACGAAATTGGGCGCAAAAGTGCGCCGCGCACATTAAAAACATTTTTTGGGCGAATCACTGCGTTGCACAGTGCTCACAATTTCGCTGTACTTTATGTACTAGCTCAATTGTTGCGCGCTGTGCGCCTTGTGCTTCATCCCAAAATTCTGTTTTTAAAAGAGGATTTAAAAATTGATTACGATTGCATTATCAAAAGGCCGAATTTTTGAAGAAACTGCCCCACTACTAGCGGCGGCGGGTATTCATGCGGCGGAAGATCCGGAATCTTCGCGCAAACTGATTATTGGCACCAACCGTGATGACGTGCGATTGATTATTGTGCGCGCTACTGATGTGCCTACTTATGTGCAATATGGTGCGGCGGATTTGGGTATTGCCGGTAAAGATGTACTGGATGAGCATGGTGGTGAGGGTTTGTACCAGCCATTGGATCTGCAAATTGCTAAATGTAAGATGATGGTCGCGGTGCGTGAAGGCTTTGATTATGAAGCCAGTATCCGCCAGGGTGCGCGCCTTAAAGTGGTCACAAAATATGTCAAAACCGCACGCGAACACTTTGCCGCCAAAGGCATGCATGTCGATCTGATCAAGCTTTATGGCTCAATGGAGCTAGGCCCATTGGTTGGTTTGGCCGATGTGATTGTCGATTTGGTCAGCACAGGTGGAACTTTGCGCGCTAATCACCTCAAAGCAGTGGAGACGGTGGGCGATATCAGCTCACGTTTAGTGGTCAATCAGGCCTCATTAAAACTCAATCGTGCGCAATTACAGCCAATTATCGATAGTTTTGCCAGCGCAATTAAATAGTACTTTGAAAGCAATAAGCAATGAAGATTAGACGTTTATCCACAAAAGAATCGACATTTGATGCGGATTTAAAAGCGCTATTGGCGTTTGAAACCGCGCAGGATGATTCTATTGACGTGGTAGTGGCCAATATTTTAAAAGACGTAAAAAAACGTGGCGACGCCGCCGTGTTGGAGTACACCAACCGTTTTGATAAAACCAGCGCAAACCATTTGAGTGAGCTGGAAATCAGCCAAGCGGAATTGCAAGCTGCGTTGAACAGCTTGCCCGCAGAGCAGCGCCAGGCGTTGCAAGCGGCGGCTGACCGGGTTAAAAGCTACCATGAAAAACAAGTGATGCAATCATGGAGCTACACTGAGGCTGATGGTACTTTGTTAGGCCAACAGGTCACGTCACTAGACCGCGTCGGTTTATACGTGCCAGGCGGCAAAGCGGCCTATCCGTCTAGCGTGTTAATGAATGCGATTCCGGCAAAAGTGGCCGGCGTTGCTGAACTGATTATGGTGGTGCCAACCCCAAACGGTGAAAAAAATGCCTTGGTATTGGCTGCTGCCGCTATTTCCGGTGTGGATCGCGTATTCTGTATCGGCGGCGCACAGGCAGTGGGCGCTATGGCTTATGGCACCGAAACCGTACCGCAAGTCGATAAAATCGTTGGCCCGGGTAATGCCTATGTGGCTGCCGCCAAACGCCGCGTATTTGGTGTGGTGGGTATCGATATGGTGGCGGGACCGTCTGAAATTTTGGTGATCTGCGATGGCAAAACCGATCCGGACTGGATTGCGATGGATTTATTCAGCCAGGCCGAGCATGATGAGCTGGCGCAATCGATTCTGCTGAGCCCGGATGCCGCATTTTTAGATGCAGTAGCAGCCAGCATGCAAAAACTGGTGGAAACCATGCCGCGCAAAGACATTATCAATACGTCGATTTCTGATCGTGGTGCGCTGATCTTGACTAAAGACTTGGACGAAGCGATTGCCATCAGCAACTATATCGCACCCGAACACTTGGAATTATCCGTTGAAAATCCGCTGGAAATGAGCAAGAACATTAAGCACGCCGGTGCGATCTTTATGGGTCGTGACACTTGCGAGGCATTGGGCGACTATTGCGCGGGGCCAAACCATGTATTGCCCACGTCGCGCACTGCCCGTTTTTCAAGTCCGCTGGGCGTATATGATTTCCAGAAACGTTCCAGCCTGATTATGGTGTCATCTGACGGCGCACAGAAATTAGGCAAGATCGCTTCTACGCTTGCGCACGGTGAAGGTCTGACCGCGCATGCCAGATCCGCAGAGTATCGGTTGAAATA
>JAZKEN010000106.1:13678-14868 GCA_040387035.1 Pseudomonadota bacterium
TGGAGTGATGTCGTACACAGGTTGACACCTTATGTACCGGGTGAGCAGCCTAAGCTTAATAATTTAATTAAGCTCAATACCAACGAAAATCCCTATGGCCCAAGCCCCAAGGTGATTGAAGCCTTGAAGCTGGAAGCAGCCGATAGTTTAAGGCTTTACCCGGACCCAAATTCGGATAAACTGAAGGCGGCGATCGCGCAAAATTTTGGCTTGCAGTTGAATCAGGTGTTTGTTGGCAATGGTTCGGATGAGGTGCTGGCGCATGTGTTTCAGGCTTTGCTAAAACATGATAAACCGCTTTTATTTCCAGATATTACCTATAGTTTTTATCCGGTGTATTGCGGCTTGTACGGTATTGAATATGAGTCTATTGCGTTGGATAAGCAGTTTAATATTGATATTCACGACTATGCGCGTCCAAACGGTGGTGTTATCTTCCCAAACCCCAATGCGCCAACAGGCATCCCGCTAGCGCTCGCAAAAATAGAACAACTGCTGCGCCAGAATACGCATTCGGTTGTGGTGATCGATGAAGCCTATGTGGATTTTGGTACAGAATCGGCAGTTAACCTAATCAATACTTACCCAAATTTACTGGTGACACACACCTTATCCAAGGCGCGTTCCTTGGCTGGCCTGCGCGTGGGTTATGCGTTGGGTAATGCCGATTTGATTGAAGCCTTGATTCGGGTCAAAGATAGTTTTAACTCCTACCCGATTGATCGTTTTGCCGAAGCGGGCGCCGTTGCCGCCATGCAGGA
The DNA here is from genome assembly GCA_040387035.1 of Pseudomonadota bacterium. GTDB lineage: Bacteria > Pseudomonadota > Gammaproteobacteria > Burkholderiales > Methylophilaceae > Methylotenera_A. The sequence goes on from JAZKEN010000106.1 coordinate 14,440, forward strand.
TACGGCTTATTTTGAAAGCACTTGTGCAAAAGTCGTCACAACCAGGAATGTGTTGGTCAACGATTTGCAGTCAATGGATTTTGAAGTATTGCCATCTGGCGCCAATTTTATATTTGCCAAGCATAAGGCAATGGATGGTGCAGTACTGGCGGAAAGATTGCGCGAGCACAGTGTTATCGTGCGTCATTTCAAAAAACCATTGCGTATTTCACCCTATATTCGCATCACAATAGGCACCGATACGCAGTCAAGCAGCTTGGTTCAGGCACTTACCGCAATCCTGAAATCAGCTTAAGCCATTCAAGCAGCACATAAGTGCGCTAAAGTGCTTGTTTTGCAATCAATTTGTGTCCAGATTGTTGAAATAATCAACGAATTGCGGTTATGATGTCGAAATGTACAAAATGTGCAAATAGTATTTTGTAAAAT
>JAZKEN010000107.1:0-7870 GCA_040387035.1 Pseudomonadota bacterium
AAGCCCAGCATTAATAGCGGAATGGCCAAAATTGAGCCGCCTGCACCAGTAAGTGCCAGAACCAAGCCAACGAACAGGCCTATGCCAACGCTGATCAATGGCCAGTCTAATAGCATTAAATCGGACAAGGAGGCTATTTCACTACTTTACAACGTGCAAGCCATTCGCGGCCTTTCAACATGCCATTCCAATAAAGCCAGGGTAGGCCGTACTTTTTGAGTAGCCAGGCAGAACGTCGGGGCTTGGTTGAATCCCATCCAAAACTAGGGATCAATTTGCCGCCAAAACCAAATTCAGCCAGTATGATTTTGCCTTTTTCAACCGTTAATGGGCATGAACCGTAGCCATCGTATTGGGTTGGCAAGCTTGATCCTGCGCGATGCGCGATTAAATTTTCGGCGACGACCACAGCTTGCTTGCGCGCCGCTGCAGCCGTTTTGGCATTGGGGCTAGAGCAACAATCACCCAAGCTGAAAATTTGCGGATAGCGCACATGTTGCAAAGTGGCTTGATCCACCTCCACCCAGCCATCGCCATTCGCAAGCGGGCTATGCTTGATAAAATCCGGCGCAGATTGCGGTGGTACTACATGCAGCATATCGAAATCTTTTTCAGTGCGTGTGATATTGCCTTCAGCGTCTTTTACGTTAAACCAGGCTTTTTTGTTTGGACCATCCACCTCAACCAAATTGCTGTTAAAACTTAATTGTGCGTTATAGCGCTGAATATATTGCATCAAGGGCGGGACATATTCTTTAACGCCAAACAGTACGGCGCCGGCATTATTCAAATCTACTTTAATATTGGGCAATACGCCTGTACGCTCCCAATACGAGCAAGATAAATAGAGTGCTTTTTGTGGTGCGCCTGCGCATTTAATCGGCATAGGTGGCTGGGTAAATAGGGCTTTGCCGCTTTTTAAGTTTTGCACCAGCTGCCAGGTATAGGGTGCCAAATCAAAACGATAATTTGAAGTGACACCATGCTGCCCGATACTTTCTGCAAGGCCTTTAATAGCATGCCAGTCAATTTTCAAACCCGCGGCGACGATTAAATATTCATATTGAATCATGCCTAAGGAATCAGTCATGACACGATGATGGTCTGGCTCGAATTGCGTGACGGCAGCTTGCAGCCAGGTGACACCTTTGGGAATGCATTCCGCCATATTGCGGACTGTTTTGGCAATGTCGAATTCGCCGGCACCCACTAATGTCCAGGCGGGTTGGTAATAATGTTGCGTTGCGGGTTCAATAATCGCAATATTAAGCTGTTTGTTACGCTTGATTAAACTGGCAGCTACGCCACAGCCAGCTGCACCACCGCCAACAATGACGATATCGAATGAGTTGGATGAGAGGTTTGTCATATAAGCTTTCTATTTCGGATACGTTGAATGCTGATCATGAGGTTTTAATTTTTACAAATTTCTTGATGTAATACCTGCATCACCGCCATCGCCGATTGGCTGGAAATGCGATAGAAAATACTTTTACCTTCCCTGCGTGTCGTCACCAATTCTGCTTCACGCAGCACCGTCAGCTGTTGCGATAGCGTGGGCTGGCGAATATCCAGGATACTTTCCAAATCGCCCACCGATTTTTCGCCTTGCGATAACTGGCAAAGCAACATCAGCCTGTCTGCATTGGCCATCGCTTTCATCAGGCTGCAGGCTTTGTCGGCAGAGGCGCGTAGCTCGCTAAAATCCATTGCGATGCTATTTAAATGAATGTCCTGGGTGTTGATACCGTTCATTATCTGACTCGTAAACATTTAATGTTTTTATATTATATAAATATGTATAATATAATTCAATCTATTTTTTTTGTATTGCGAGGCAAGTATGTTTAAGCAGTTATTTGATTCAGAATCATCTACTTACACTTATTTGATAGTGGATGATGAATCACAAGAAGCTTTGCTGATAGACCCTGTAGCCAGCCAAATCGATGTTTATATGGATTTATTAGCAACATCAAAAGCGCAATTAAAGTATGCGATTGAAACCCACGTACATGCCGACCATATCACTGCCAGCGGCTTATTGCGCGAAAAACTGGCGGTGCAAACCGGGGTGAGTGCCTTGTGTGGTGCTGCTAGTGCGGATTTGCAATTGAACGATTATGACATCTTAACGCTAGGTAAGCAGCAGATCAGGGTGATTGCCACGCCAGGCCATACAGCAGGCAGTGTTTCCTATTTGTGGCATGACCGCGTTTTTACAGGTGATGCATTATTAATTAACGGCTGTGGACGAACCGATTTTCAAGGAGGCGACGCAGGTATGCTATACGACAGCATTACACAGCGCCTATTTAGCTTGCCTGATGAAACCCTGGTTTACCCGGCCCATGACTACCAGAGCAAACGCGTGAGTTGTATTGGACAAGAAAAAGTCTTGAACTCGCGGCTAGTCAACCAATCACGTAATACTTTTATTGCAATGATGGCAACGCTTGATTTACCAAAGCCAGAATTCATGGATATTGCCGTTTCGCTCAACCGCCGTTGCGGTATTACGGAAGACAATATTCAGCAAGGATAATGCACAAAGGAAGGTTTAATGCGCAGAGCTTACTGTGCAATCGTTGCATTTGCCTTTTACCGTATCAAAACCTTTTACCGTGTTTAAACCTTTTGCGCCTTTAAAATTAGCGTCATCGACATCAGCATCGGTTAGATTTGCCCCTGTTAAATCTGCGCCCGTTAAATTCGCCTTCACCAAATCGGCGCGGTATAGATTGGCACCGCGTAAATTGGCATTGCTTAAATCGCCAAAGCTGAATGCGGCGATATTTAAATCGGCATTTTCAAAATTGGCACCGGCAAAATTACCACCAACCGAATCAAACTTCATTTGTCCCATGGGCTGATTGCCTACATCCAAGCCAAAGCGGCCTTTGCTGATATTGGCCCCACTCATGTCCACTTTGCCTAAGGTGCCGATCACGCGCGCATTGCTCAGGTTGGCACCTTTAAAGTTGGTCTTATCAAAAATCGCCTGGAAAATGGTGGCATTGCTTAAATCTGCGTTGCTAAAGTCTGCATTTTCCAGGCGGGCCAGATTCAAATACGCCCCTTTTAGGTTGGCGCCCATCAGCTTGGCACCTTTTAGCTCTGCGCCAAAAAAGCTGATATTCTGCATATTGCAATGGCTTAAATCCAAGCCATTAAAGATTAAATAGCCTGCATCTTTATTGCTTAAATCGCAGGTCTTGCTGTTGATTTGCTGCAAGGCGCTATCTTGGCTGATTTTTACGCGAGGCACATCTTTTGACTCAGTCTTTGCCATATCCTTTTGGGGCATTTCGGTGTTTTTAGCATAAAAAGTCTCGGCTTTTGCAATCATGCCTTCTTTATTGAGTAAAAACGCATCACGGGCCGCTTGATTGCTAAAGCAATAGGTTTTGCCTTTAAACGATTCTTGAATAGCGCAACTGGTCTGGTATAGCTCACCTTTGGATAAGCCATTGGTACAGTAACCGGAGAATTCATCTGCCAGTGCAACAGGCGCAAACAATATGGCCGCCATGGTTAAAGCAAAATTAAAGTTTTTCATTTCGCAATCCTTTTCATCATCACTATTTTGTAATCTTAATCACAGTATAGGCAGCTGTTTTTGATAGACAGTGACTGCAGTTACATTGTTCGTTATTAATAGTCATTACCTGCAATTAGACGCAATTGAGCTTAAAAATAGCCATCTACGTAAAATCATTAGTTACAAGTTATTAACAAATGGCCGTCGGCAAACTGGTTTTTAAGTCGTTTGAGTAATCATCTGCCCGGTTTTAAATTTGGCAGAGACAAAAAACAGGAGAATTAAAATGCGTCAAACATTATTATTAGGTTTAATTGCGGCAACGGTTTCAATGCCAACTTTGGCGAATGATGATTATGAGGATCGCGCACGGGTGATTTCAGTTACCCCACAAGTTGAGCGCGTGAACAGCCCTCGCCAGGAATGCCGTACCGAATATGTGCGCGAAAGCTATTATGAAGCGCCACAGCGCTCATTAGGTGGTGCCATTATCGGTGGTGTTGCCGGTGGCCTATTAGGTAATACGGTTGGCCGTGGTAGTGGCCGTGTTGCAGCAGCGGCGGTTGGTGCAGGTGTTGGCGCGATTATTGGCGACCGTGTGGATAATAATCGCCAGGCTTATGGCCGTGAACGTGTGGAAACCCGTCCGGTAGAGCGTTGCGTGACAGTGGATAACTGGCAATCGATTAACGCCGGTTATTTGGTGAACTATGAATACAATGGCCGCCAATATTCAACGGTAATGGATAGAGACCCGGGTCGCTATGTGCCTGTGCAGGTAGCCGTAAGGTCAGGTGGTTATATCTCTAATGTTAGCTATCAGCCAGCAGGTTGGGATGATAGAAATAATAACCAGAGATGGGGTAACGACAGAGGTGACAAGCGTGGCCGTGGCAATGCTTATGGACATCGTAAAAACAAAGATCGTCAATATTGGTAACCTGACATGAGCGATTTAAAAGCCGTATCGGTAACAACGATACGGCTTTTTTATGCAGCTTAAATGACATCCTGTTAATGGTTTGAACGTCACCATAAAGAATGCGGTGTTAAAATAGTACACATGTTCGATTTCCTAAAAAAAATATTCCAGCCAGCCTTGCCCAACGCGGCGCTGGCCTGGCAGCAAGCGGGTAAGCAGCCGCAAAGCGCTTACTGGCTATACGCGGCGCCTGTACACCTGGTTTTGCAACGCGATAGTTTCAGCCTGGCCGCACCCGTGCCCTTGGAGTTAGATTCCACAGAAATCGATTCTTTAACACACACCCTCAATACGCATTTTGCCGCCGATGGCATGCAGTTTTTCTGGCATCAACAACAATGGTTTTTGCGTTTAGAACAAAATCCCAATATCGAAACGGTGCATCCGCAGCGTGCAATCAACCAGGACATCAACGCATTTTTGCCAACAGGCAAGGGTGCCGGCGCTTGGGCCAGTTTTCAGAATGAGCTGCAAATGTTGTTATTTGAGCACCCTGTCAATATGGCGCGTGAAAAGCAGCGATTGCAGACCGTTAACAGTGTCTGGTGCTATGGCGGCGGCCAGCTTGAACAATTGAATAAATAGGTATTATGCAAATCAAACCCCGTGTTTTTAATCAAACCACTGTAGATGCACTTGTTAGCGCAGGTGCAAACCCTTTGCTGGCGCGCTTATATGCCGCGCGCGGTGTTGAGCATTCCAACGAATTAGAAACTACCTTGACGCATATTATTCCGCCTGAGCAACTCACCAATAATACGCAGATGGCGGCTTTATTGGCCGATGCGATGATTGCCAATAAAAAAATACTGGTGATAGGCGATTATGATGCGGACGGCGCGACCGCCACGGCGGTTGCGGTAAAAGGCTTGCGTTTATTTTCCCAAGTATTGAATTCAGATAGCCAGATCGATTTTTTGGTACCGAACCGTTTTGAGTATGGCTATGGATTAACACCCGAAATTGTGGCCTTGGCGAATACTTTAAAGCCAGATGTTTTAGTGACGGTTGATAACGGTATCGCCAGTTACGATGGCGTGCTGGCAGCCAATCAACTCGGCATGCAGGTACTGATCACTGATCACCATCTACCTGGCGATGCCACTCCACAAGCCGCTTGCATTGTGAACCCCAATCAACACGGTTGCGATTTCAAAAGCAAGCATTTGGCGGGTGTTGGCGTGATGTTTTATGTGTTGCTGGCATTGCGTGCAGAGTTACGCAGGCGCGGGGTATTTGAAAACCAGCCAGAACCAAACTTAACTATTTTATTAGACTTAGTGGCCTTGGGCACGGTAGCCGACCTGGTCAAGCTAGACGCCAATAACCGCATCCTGGTAGAACAAGGTCTGCGCCGTATCCGCGCCGGCGCCTGTGCTGCAGGCATCACGGCTTTGCTACAGGTAGCAGGGCGCGAACCAGGAAAAACATCTGCGCAGGATTTGGGTTTTTATGTGGGACCAAGGTTGAATGCGGCCGGCCGGCTGGATGATATGCGTTTGGGGATTGCTTGTTTATTGGCAGAGGATGCGGCAGATGCGGTGCAAAAAGCGCAAACCTTGCATGAGCTGAATATGGAGCGCCGTCATATCGAAGCCGATATGCAGGACAGTGCATTACTGATTCTGGAAACGGTTGCCGTGCAGGCGCAATTTAGCATCAGCTTATTCAATGCCGATTGGCATCAAGGCGTGATTGGTATCCTGGCTTCGCGCCTTAAAGAGCGTTATCACCGGCCGGCCATTGTGTTTGCAGAAGGCGGCGATGGCTTGCTGAAAGGCTCTGGCCGCTCAATCGCCAGTTTGCACCTGCGTGATGCACTGGATTTAGTCACCAAACGCCATCCCGGGTTGATCATCAAATTTGGCGGCCACGCCATGGCGGCAGGGTTGACTATTAATCCCGCTGATATTTCGGCGTTTGAAATCGCGTTTGAGGCTGTAGTCAGGAGCTTGATCACAGAAACCGATCTACAGGCTGTGATTGAAACCGATGGCGGTTTGCAAAGCCACGAAGTGAGTTTGCAAACGGCACAGCTATTATCCAAACAAGTATGGGGCCAAGGCTTTAACCAGCCTTTGTTTTTTGACGAATTCCAAGTCATCAACCAGCGTGTGGTGGGTGAAAAGCACCTTAAGCTGATACTGGAAAAAGACCAGAAACGTTTTGATGCCATTTATTTCAATCGCCATGAGTTTCTGCCAGAACAGGTTTCTGCCGCCTATACCCTGGAAGCCAATGAATACAAAGGTTTGCAAACCGTGCAGTTACAGTTGAAATATGCGGCATAACTATCAGGATTGCCTGCATTCCTTACTTAAGTTTTTTGTGCTGGGCATCACCCTTGTATTGTTATCAGCACGCTTACAGGCGGCGGAAGTCAATTACAGCGTTGAAATTTCTGTATTGGATGATGTGCAGATTAGCGGTGCACAGGCCAATGATGAAAGCAGGCTGTTAAAGGATCTGCTGCAACAGCATCTGGATATTGTGAAATGGCGCGACAACCCGCGCATGTCGCCAGCAGAGTGGCTCAGGTTATACCAGGCAACGCCGCAAGCGATTGCCGATTTGCTGGCCACAGAAGGCTATTTTTCACCGGAAATCACACCTTCTATTGATACTGCTGCTGGTGTTTCGCAGGCCAGGTTTTTAGTGAATCCGGGTAAGCCTGTGCTGGTGAATTCGGTTAATATAAACTTTACAGGTGATATATTGCAGCAGGATCCCACAGAGCAATCGGCAAGGCTGGCCAGCATGGCGACCCTGAAGCAAAATTGGTTGTTACCACCGGGCACAGTCTTCAAACAAAGCGAATGGAACCAGGCAAAACGCCGATTGCTGATCAATCTCCTGGTAGAGCGTTATCCAAATGCCAGTATAAAAGCCAGTAAGGCCGAAGTGGATCCTGCATTGAGTACGGTAGCGATTACGCTTGAAGTCGATAGCGGCGAGAGTTTTACCTTTGGCGAGCTGACAATAGAGGGTCTGCAGCGCTATCCTGCCAGCATTATCCAGGATTTGAATCGCATCAAGCCAGGGACTACCTACAGCCAGACTAGACTGCAAGTGCTGCAATCACGCCTGGAAGAAAGCGGTTATTTTCAGGGTGTAGAAGTCACAGCCAGTACGGCAACAGCAGTAAATGATGTGGTGCCAGTGAAGGTGGTTGTGCAAGAGAATCCATCGATAAAAATGGGTTTGGGTGCAGGTTACAGTACCAATACGGGGGCACGGGCACAGCTTACTTACGATGACCTTAACCTGTTCAATCGCGGCTGGCGCTTAACCAGCAGCTTAAAGCCAGAGCAACGTGCGCAATCGCTGAGCGCCCTTGTGCGTTTGCC
>JAZKEN010000107.1:7970-12898 GCA_040387035.1 Pseudomonadota bacterium
TTAAAACCGGTTTATGGCTATGGATTGGGCGCGCGTTGGCGCAGCCCGATTGGCGCAATCGGTGGCGATATTGCCTATGGTGAGGCCACAGGCGAATACCGCCTGCATTTTAATTTGGGTGTGGCATTTTGAGCTTGGATAACATCAAAATATGGCATTACATCAAGGCAATATTGCTCAGCTTTGCCTTGCTGATGTTTACGCCTGCGCAAGGTGAAATGACAATTCATGGCAGCTCTAACCTGGATACACTGGATTACGATGTAGATAGTATTCACCTGCAACTCACCAAGCTGGAGTCGCGTTGGCAGTTATCGCCATTTGATAGTAGCTTGCTAGTGGAAAAAATGCGCGCAAAACGTTTGGTCATCACCATGCGTGATACCGAAAAGAAAGCGGATAAATCAGGCTTGCCGGAGCGCATCAACCTGCCTTTTCCTGTACAGATTCAGCAAGCAGAAGTGCTTGAGCTGGTGATTATTACCCCCGCTGAGACCTATACGCTAAACCAGGTACAGTTTGATTTAAAAGCCGACGCTAAAACCATACAGCTGAATTATTTGCGTGCCGCTACGCCTTTTGGCCAGGCGCAAGTGCAGCTCAATATGCAAACGGTGCGCCCGTTTGCATTAACCGGGGAGGCAAGTATCAAGCAGGCAAGCCAGGATGGCAGCTTGCCTTATGATATCAAAACCCAGCTTTCGGGTGATTTAAACGCCATCAAATTTGAATCTAGCCCCTTGCTGGCGATGCAAAATAATCAGCTTGCCGTGCTGCAGGCTTCGGCTGATGGCTCCATCGCGGCGCGCATGCAGGTGACTGGTGAGTTGAACCTGACAGGAAATTACCCGTTGAAACTGGGTGCGCAAATCAAGGATTTCAAACCTGAAAAATTAGGTGGCTACCCTGCTGGCGTGTTGAATATGGATGTGGATGTACAGGGTAATTTGGCCGCAAGCGAAGGCTTGCAAGTACAAGTGCTGGCGAAAGACAGTTATCTGCAAACGGATAATGCCAAGCAGCCACTGAAACTTGCAGGTAGTTTTGTGGTGATTGGCCGCCAGGTAAAAGCTATCGATATCAATGCCAACATCACTACTAATGTTTTTAAAGCGACAGGTAGCTTGGGTGCAGCAGATAGCCTGCTGGATTGGCGCGCCGATTTGCCGCAGCTCAGCGCATTCGGTCGCGAATTTTCAGGCCAGGCTTCAGCTAGTGGATTGCTGGCGGGTTCGTTTGACCATTTAGCCCTGCGCTTAAAATTGGCCGCGCAAAAACTGCAATTGCCGAACAAGATTCAATTAGAAAAACTGGATGGGCAGGCAACGCTATCGGCCGATGCCAATGGCACAGCAGACGCGATATTCAATGTAGATGGCTTGAAAGTGGCACAGAATCCTGTTTTGAATGCAGTCCTTACATTGCAAGGTACGCGTGCCACGCATCAACTTAAGTTAAGCGCTGTTTCACAGCAGAAAATCGTTCCATTTCAATTTGACACCGTTTTGCAAGGTGGTTTAAATGGCAATGCATGGCAAGGTTTTATTCAAAGCCTTCAACTGAAAGGCGAAACTCCCGTGGCCTTAAAAGCACCAGCAAGTTTCACCGTAACCCTGCAAGATATTATGTTGGGTAATACCGTATTGCAGCTAACAAAAGGCCGAATAGAAATCGACAGTTTGCAAGCCGGCAGCAAAGGCTTTGTAAGCCAGGGCAAACTGAGCCAGCTTGCCCTGGATGATTTGCCGCCAAGTGTATTCCAGTTACCTGAAAAATTAAAAGGCAACCCTGTTTTTTCAGGTTACTGGAATATCAAGGCAGTAGAGTCAGTCAATGCGCAAGCACTGTTCAAGCTGGATTCTGGCGATTTAGCCTTAACTGACACTGCTGGTGTAGCCAAACCGCTTGGCCTGCAAAACTTGACCACGGAGTTGAAAGTCGTCAATAACCAGGCCGATTTGACCTGGTTGCTGGAGGGCAAGCAACTTGGGCATTTTGATGGACATGTGACGACCGTGCTGAGCAAAGTGGAATCCGGGTTTGCATTAATGGCTAATGCACCATTGAATATCAATAGCAATGCACAACTCAATACATTAGCCTGGCTGCCGCTACCAGATTCATTAGCAGAAGCGCAATTGGATGGCGCGTTCAACATGACATTGAGTGGCAATGGCACGGTACAAAAGCCCAATCTGCGTGGCAACGCTAGTGGTAATAATTTGCAATTCACCTTGCCTTCACAAGGCGTTGCGTTAACTGAAGGCACGCTGCAAGCGAGTTTTGATCATGATGCCTTGCAGATCCAACAGGCGGTGTGGAAGGGCGGTAATGGCTATTTGCGTACCAATGGCACGCTACAGATGGTGAATAAGCAGCCGAATATCGCGCTGAATTGGGCAGCAGAACAATTTACGGTGCTATCAGGCGCAGATCGATTGCTGATATTAAATGGCGCAGGTAAAACCACGCTGGCGGATGATTTATTTACTATTTCGGGGGACTTTAAAGTAGTGAAAGGCTTGGTAAGACTACCCGACGATGATGTGCCAACACTGGCAGATGATGTGGTGGTCCTAGGGCGCACTGAGTTAGTCAATGATGATGCTTTAAAAATCCTGTTGAATAACCTACGTATTGATTTAGGCGACGATTTTACTTTGCGTGGTCGGGGCCTGGATGCGCAATTATCAGGCGCTGTGACGCTGGTCGGCTTGACGCAATACCTGCCGCACACGGAAGGTATTATCCGTATTAAAAAAGGCACCTATACCGCTTATGGCCAGGTGCTGAATATCACGCGCGGCGTGATTGCATTTACCGGCCCGATTGATAACCCGGGTTTGAATATACGCGCTATGCGCAACGCGCCATCCAGCAATGACAGTATCATTAAAAGCAATGCTGAAGCGGCCAGCATCAATGGTGCCGTGACTGGCAGCAACTTTAGCCAAACCAGCACGGCAAATGTGCAAAATGTAAATGCAGGTGTGGAGATCACGGGTAATGGCTTAAATCCCTCTGTGAAACTGGTATCAGAGCCTAATGTGCCGGATACGGAAAAACTATCCTGGCTATTGCTGGGGCATGGCACCAGTCAGGCCGGCAAAAATGATTTTGCCATGTTGTCATTGGCCGCAGGGGCGGTATTGTCTGACGATAACTCCTTACCGCTGCAAACTAAGCTGGCGCGCGCAGCAGGCCTGGATGAGCTGAGCTTTGGTGGCGCAGACGCCGATAGCGCGTCATTGACCTTTGGTAAACGCCTGTCTTCCAGGTTGTATTTGAGTTACCAGAAAAGCATCAGTGGCTTGTTGGATGTGGCCAGGCTTACCTTTAATATTACGCCGCGCTGGGCCTTGCAAGCAGAAACGGGTACGGAAAGTGCGGTAGATGCCTTGTACACATTTAGTTTCAAGTAGGTGAATCACCATTTTTTGCACTAAAACATTAGCTTAGCGTTGACCACCCACTTACGCGCGCGTAGAATTCGCGGCAATTATTAAGGGTTTTTAATGAGCCAGCCTGCGTCACCTAATCTTTTCAAAAAATCAGGCCTTGCCAAAAAACTAGTGATTGCCAATTGGAAAATGCATGGTAATCTCAAGCAGAATCAAGCGCTGTTAACACAATATATTGCCACGCTGTCCGGTTTGGCACAGACAAAAGTAGTGGTTTGTGCACCGTATCCCTACCTGGCGCAATTACAGCAAATGCTGCAGCACACCGATATCGCATGGGGTGCGCAAAACATGGCCAAAAACGCAGAGGGAGCCTACACCGGTGAAGTCAGCGCCGCCATGTTGAAAGACTTTGGTTGCGAATTTGTGATCATTGGCCATTCAGAACGAGCCACCGCTTATTGCGAATCGGACGAAAATATCGCACAAAAATTCATGCAAGCAAAGCAGCACGGATTAACGCCTATTTTATGCGTGGGTGAAACTTTAATCGAGCGCGAAGCAGGGGTGATGGAGCTGGTCATCGGCAAGCAGCTGGATACGATTATTACGCTACATGGCGCAGCGATTTTTGCGGATAGCATCATCTCGTATGAGCCGATTTGGGCGATAGGCACAGGCTTGGCGGCCACGCCGGCACAAGCACAAGCCATGCATAAGTTCATTCGCAACAAGATTGCCAGCCTCGATCAAGAGGCGGCAAGCCGCTTAAAAATCCTATACGGGGGCAGCGTAAACCCTCAAAATGCGGTACAATTATTCGTTGTATCGAATATCGATGGTGGGCTGATCGGGAAATGCTCACTTGAGTCGCAGGCGTTTGAAAAAATCTGCGCCGCTGCGGACGTGGCAAGTTAAAACCTGGTATTTGTTAAGATTTGGCGCCTAGCGCGTCGATTTAAAAATGATAGTAAACGGCTGAAGCAAGCATAGCGCTTGCTTTTATTGCAGCCACTTTTTGGAATTGGTTTGATGGAAAATTTAATTACGGTTATTCATGTGTTAGCAGCGGCTGGCGTTATCGGTTTAGTGCTTATTCAACACGGCAAAGGTGCTGATATGGGTGCTGCTTTCGGTAGCGGTGCCTCTGGCAGTTTGTTTGGTGTTAGCGGCTCGTCTAATATTTTAAGCAAGCTAACAGCTGCTTGCGTAGTGGTTTTTTTCTGCACCAGCTTAACGCTTGCCTATATGGCAAGTCATCGCGCTGGCAGCAGCAGCGTGATTAAATTGCCTGCAACGTCAAAACAAGTTAGCCCGGATACGGCAAAAGACAGTGGCACACCAGCGGCTACAAGTACAGCACCGGAAGCAACACCAAGCAATGCCGGCAATACGGCTAGTGATGTGCCAAATTAATTTGTGGATGGTCTAATTTTCTAATAGCCGTCGTGGTGGAATTGGTAGACACGCTATCTTGAGGGGGTAGTGACGAAAGTCGTGAGAGTTCGAGTCTCTCCGTCGGCACCA
>JAZKEN010000108.1:0-1848 GCA_040387035.1 Pseudomonadota bacterium
CCCTTGATGGTGTCGTACATGTGCCATAGCCATTTATCTTCAGCCACATTGCCCAGTGCCGCCGCAATGCCACCCTGCGCCGCAACCGTGTGTGAACGGGTGGGGAATACTTTGGATAGCACAGCCACCTTGACACCGGATTCAGCCAATTGCAAAGCCGCACGCAAACCTGCGCCGCCGCCGCCAACGATTACCGCGTCAAATTGATGTTTTTGAAGATCACTGGTTTTAGTCGCTAAAGCCATTTTTTTACATATTCCATAATATAAATATTAACCACAACAGATAGCTTATCAACGCAATATCTACCGCCATTTGTAAATAGGCGCGCAACGCTTTGTTGAACACATAATCTTTTAATACGTCCGCAACGCCCAGCCATGCGTGCATAAACAAGCACATAAAAAACAATAGTGTGGCCAACCTAAACCAAACCGGTGTTGCAAATGCATACCAGGCCGCATAGTTTTCTTGCCAGCTGGCGTGGCCAAAAGGCTGAACAATCAACAACAGGACCAACAACAGCACTATATAAACAGCCATCACGACTGCGGTTAAGCGTTGCGATAGCCACAGGCGCATGCCCGGGTATTTATGAGTCAATAATTGAATCAGCATATTTCTACAACCAAATCGCAAGAGCAAAAATGCTTACTGACAGCCCTACCAGCCACAACACCACACGGCTTGAAAAGCGTGCTTTATGCAAGCTGGTCATCCAATGGATATCCTGCAGCAGATGCCGGATACCCGCAAAAAAGTGATGAAAGAATGCCCATGAAAGGCCAATTAATAACAACTTTACATACCATGTGTTCAGCATGTGCGTAAGCAAAAAATAACTACTTGGCGAATCTACGGACGTCTTAAAAGCCAATATAATCAATGGCAAAGCTAAAAACAGACCCACACCAGACGCGCGATGCAATATGGATACCACAGCGTTAATCGGCAACCGTATCGTGAATAAGTTAAGGTTTTTTGGCCTATTTTTTATGGGCTTTTTTTGCATATTTATTCTTTTGCCGCTTTTGCTACCGCGCCTGAAACCCGCTCTAGCAAACGCGCGTCAAACGGCTTAGGGATAATGTATTCCTTGCCGAATTTAAGTTCGGTCAGGTTGTATGCTTTCAAAATTTCAGCCGGTACCGGCTCACGCGCTAATTCGCTTAGCGCTTTAGCCGCGGCAATCTTCATGTTTTCAGTGATCTTGGTCGCTTTTGCGTCCAGCGCGCCGCGGAATAGATAAGGGAAACACAAGGCGTTATTCACCTGATTTGGAAAATCGCTACGGCCGGTTGCCATTAAAATATCATCACGTACGGCATGCGCAAGGCTGGGCAAAATTTCCGGGTCAGGATTGGCCAAAGCAAAGATAATCGGGTTCTTAGCCATGCCTTTAATCAACTCTGCATCCAATGCATTCTTTGCAGATACACCGATAAACACATCCGCTTGCGGCATCACATCAGCCAACGTAGTAGCACTGCTTGGCGCAATCGCTAAATCACGATTGTTATCATGCAAGTCAGTACGATTGGTATCCAGCACACCGCTTCTATCGACCATGGTGATATCAGTGGCACCCATTAATTTAAGTAACTTTGCACAGGAACAACCCGCCGCACCAGCGCCCAGGAAGACGATTTTGGCAGCGGCTAGCGTTTTACCTTGTAGCTCAAGCGCGTTTAAAAGCGCTGCAGCCACAATCACTGCGGTACCATGCTGGTCATCATGGAATACCGGGATATCCAGGCGGCGTTTCAGCTCATTTTCAATATAAAAACAGTGCGGCGCGGCAATGTCTTCCAGGTTGATGCCACCAAAAGTCGGCGCAATATTCACCAC
>JAZKEN010000108.1:1948-4318 GCA_040387035.1 Pseudomonadota bacterium
ACGCTCAATTTCCCCGGTTTTGGAAATTGGTGATAGTCCAGCGCACGTTTTTTTAAATCATCCATTTTTACCCTAACAAATTTTAAGCACTATGTTTTTGTGTTTGGTTTTGGTACCCATCTATTTAATACACCTTAAGGGGCTTTTCAAAATCGGCAATGGCTAGAAAGCCAAGCGCAGACAGTACGAGCAGTACGGCAAGCGCAGGCTGACAACGCCAGTGCTGATTTTCAAAAGCCCTTATTCCAATTCGGACATGTAGTGATGATCATCAGTCAGGCATAAACCCAATCGCCATTCCATCGGCTTATCACCATAGGTATACGAAACACGCTCAATACTCAAAAGTGGCGCGCCTAATTGTAAATTCAGGGCTTCTGCCACATCTTTATTGGCTGCCACCGCGGTCAAGCGCTCTTCTGCGCGTATCATGCGAATACCGTATTCAGTCTCATACATGCTGTACATAGAACCTTGGTTCTCTTCTACGCGTGTGCCATTCAAGCCTTTAAACGGTGCGGCTGGTATCACGATATGGTCATAAATCAGCGGCCTGCCGGAGAAAGTCAGCAGGCGTTTCACCTCAATCAATGCTGCACCCGCCTTGATTTCCAGGATACTCGCCATGCGGTTATCCGCCTTGGTTTTAGTACAATTTAACAATTCGTTTTGCAGCACTTCTTTTTGGCCGCTGGCAGCAGTCAAGCGCAAAAAGCGCAGTTTGATACCTTCTTCATTGTGGGTTGCAACAAAGGTGCCCTTGCCTTGGCGGCGAATCAGGATATTTTCGCCAGCCAGGCTATCAATGGCCTTGCGTACCGTGCCCTGCGACACTTTATAGCGCGAAGCGAGATCGATTTCACTGGGGATCATTTCCCCCGGGCGCCATTCTCCGCCAATCAGGCTCTGCGTCAGCAGCACCTTGATCTGGTCGTATAAGGGTTTATAACTAGGTGAGTTGTAGGCTTTATCTATCATCATAAGCTCACAGTAATGAAGTTGATATGATTAAAACATACCCTTAAAAAATAGTCTAGTGTTTTATATCTTATATAAGACATAAGATATTTGTTGACAGTGAAACAAAGGCGTCTATATAATCGATTTAATTCTTGTCCATCCGCTAAAAAGCATGATGGAAATTACATATAGGACTTTATATGGAAATAGGCTTCCGCCCCCGCCGCTCAATGCTTTACGTGCCTGGTTGCAACCTGCACTATTTAGACCGCGCACGCACACTGCAAGCCGATTCAGTCATCCTGGATCTGGGCGACCCTATATTGATCGACTGTAAAATCCAATCCCGCGACAATATCGTAGCGGCCGTTAAAGAAGGTGGCTACGGCTCACGCGAAGTAGTGGTGCGTGTGAATAACCTGGATTCCATCTGGGGTCATGATGACATCAAGGCGGTGGCCAATATTGGTGCCGATGCGATTCTTTTCCCGAATATCGAATCTGCGGACGATGTACATACAGCATTGAAATGGCTGGACGACGCTGGCGGCAGTCATATGCCGATCATGGTGATGATAGAAAGCCCGATTGCGGTATTGAACGCAAAGGAAATCGCGGCGGCCAGCGACCGCATCGCCTGTATGGTAATGGCGACTTCCGACTTGATTTCTCAATTACACGCCCGCGTTACGCATGAGCGTAGCGCAATACTCACTTCGCTTTCATTGGTGATTTTAGCGGCACGCGCTTATGGGCGTTGTGTAGTAGACGGCATATCCAGCGACTTCAAAAATATGCATTCGTTTGAATATGCCTGCCGTTTGGGTCGTGATATGGGGTTTGATGGTAAATCGTTGGTGCACCCGGCGCAGATCGCCTATAGCAACGATGCCTACACGCCTAAATCTGCCGAAATCCAGAGTGCGCGCACTATCATCAAAGCTTTGAAAGAGGCGAATGAGGCGGGCCGTGGCACTGTGGTGGTCGATGACAAACTGGTTGAGCATCATCATGTGAAAGCAGCGCAAAGGCTATTAAAACTGAACGACATGATTGCAGAGCTTGAAGAAGAGTTTATCTAAGAAGAATTTATTTAGAAAAAGAGTTGATAAGCATGTTATCCACCAAAACCAATAATGGGCGCTACTTTGAAGACTTCACCTTGAATGAAGTGATTCAACACGCCACACC
Organism: Pseudomonadota bacterium; assembly: GCA_040387035.1. GTDB lineage: Bacteria > Pseudomonadota > Gammaproteobacteria > Burkholderiales > Methylophilaceae > Methylotenera_A. The sequence goes on from JAZKEN010000108.1 coordinate 4,100, forward strand.
GCGCACCATCACTGCCGGCGATTGTGCGCTGTATATTGCTTTATATGGACCGCGCAATCCCCTACACTGCAGCCAGCCTTTTGCGCAAACCCTAGGTTATAAAACCGCACCTGTCGATGATTTGTTGGCTTTTCATATTGCTTTTGGTAAAACCGTACCGGATATTTCGGTAAATGCGGTAGCCAACCTTGGCTATGCCGATGTGCGCTTTATCCAGCC
>JAZKEN010000108.1:4418-6143 GCA_040387035.1 Pseudomonadota bacterium
GTGCCTGAGTTACCCGGCTTTGTTGCGCCGGAACACTTGAATATAACCACTGACTTGTCTGCGAAAAAATTTGATCGCACGGCCACTGGCGGCAATTATTTCTGGGAAGACTACCAGGCAGGAGAACGCATCAATCATGCCGCTGGCTTGACCATCAACGATAGCGACCACTCGCTGGCGACGCACTTGTACCAGAATAATGCGCGTTTGCACTTTGATGATTTTATGATGAAAAACTCAAACTATGGCAAACGCCTGGTGTATGGCGGCGTGGCGATTTCCATGTGCCGTGCTTTAAGTATCGATGGCCTGGAAAATGCGATTTCTATATTAGCGATTAACGCTGGCACGCATGCAAACCCTACTTTTGCCGGCGATACCATTTATTGCGCAACAGAAGTATTGGATGTTTGGCAATTGCCAAACCGGGATTTCGGCGCCTTAAGGCTGCGTATGGTAGGCATTAAAAATATGTCGCCAGCCGACTTAAGCGAGTTTAAAACAGATAAAGGCTACCACCCCAATGTGGTGCTGGATTTAGATTACACCGTACTTATTCCGCGAAAAGGAACCCATTAACATGTCAGCAGTGCACCCAAACGACGCTTTATTCGGTGGCGAAAAACCATTTCCGCTTATCCCTGCTTGTGAACATTTCGCAGGCAGCGAAAAATTGATCTTGAAAGCGCTTAGCCTGCAAGACGCCAATAATCCAAACGCGCCTGGCGCGGTTTTCGATATCACATGCGATTGTGAAGATGGCGCGGCCAGCGGCCAGGAGCGTGAACATGCAGAAATGATCGTGCGCGTGTTAAATTCCGAAGCCAATATACAAAAAATGGCTGGTGCCCGCATACATGACTATACGCACCCCGCCTGGAAACAGGATATCGATATTCTTGTAGGCGGCGCAGGCAAGGTACTGAGCTATATCACTATCCCCAAATGTACCAGCTTGAACCAGGCATCTGAAATGATCGCCTATATTCAAAAAGCGGCTGTATTTGCAGGTGTTGATAGGATTATTCCGGTACATATCCTGATTGAAACGCATGGCGCCTTGAATCAGGTGCACGAAATCGCCAAATTGCCATGGATTCAGGTGCTGGATTTCGGCTTGATGGATTTTGTCAGTGCGCATCATGGTGCGATACCTGCCAGTGCCATGCGCAGCCCCGGCCAGTTTGAACACCGCTTATTGGCACGCGCCAAGGCAGAGGTGGTTTCAGCCGCGCTGGCCAATGGTGTGGTGCCCGCGCACAACGTGACGCTGGATTTAAAAAACGTGGAAACAACGCAAGGCGATGCCAGCCGTGCCCGCAATGAATTCGGTTTTATGCGCATGTGGAGTATTTACCCTACGCAGATCCAGGCCATCGTGGATGCCATGAAACCTAATTTCGATGAGGTGACTGACGCGGCCTATATCCTGCTTGCCGCACAAAGATCCGATTGGGGGCCTATCCAATATGCAGGCGAACTGCATGATAGGGCGACTTATCGCTATTTCTGGGAAGTGCTGCAAAAAGCCAAATTGACGGGCGTCGCCATTTTAGACGAAGCCGATGCCGCATTTTTTTAATACATTCAGCCACAGAGTACACAGAGCGCACAGAGAAAAGCAAAACCTGATATTTATTTAATTTAATCAGCTATACAACTGAGATTATCAGCAACCAAATATTGAATAAAAATTATTAGCTTTAGGTTTTCTCTGTGAACTCT
>JAZKEN010000109.1:0-26374 GCA_040387035.1 Pseudomonadota bacterium
CTTTTGGCATACGGCTTTGACCGCCCACCAAAATCACGTCAGTGATGTCGTCAATGGAAACGCCTGCGTCTTTAATCGCGGTGCGGCATGGTGCCATGGTGCGTTCGATCAGGTCTTCAACCAGTGACTCTAATTTTGCACGCGTGATTTTTACAACTAAATGCTTCGGTCCAGTTGCATCTGCCGTGATATAGGGCAGGTTCACTTCGGTTTGTGTCGCGCCAGAAAGTTCGATTTTTGCTTTTTCAGCCGCTTCTTTCAAACGTTGTTTTGCCAACAGGTCGTTGCGTAAATCCAAGCCGCCATTGTCTTTTTTGAACTCATCGGCCAAAAAGTCAATCAAGCGGTTATCAAAGTCTTCACCACCCAGGAACGTATCACCGTTGGTGCTCAATACTTCAAACTGGTGCTCACCATCAATGCTGGAAATTTCAATGATAGAAACGTCGAATGTACCGCCGCCCAAGTCATATACCGCAATCTTGCGATCGCCTTCTTGCTTGTCCAGGCCAAAGGCCAACGCAGCAGCTGTCGGCTCGTTGATGATACGTTTAACGTCCAAACCGGCGATACGGCCAGCATCTTTTGTCGCTTGGCGCTGCGAATCATTAAAGTAAGCCGGAACGGTAATCACCGCTTCAGTCACTTCTTCGCCCAGATAATCTTCAGCGGTTTTTTTCATTTTGCGTAACACTTCAGCTGAGATCTGCGGTGGTGCCATTTTGACGCCGCGCACTTCCACCCATGCATCGCCGTTATCGGCTTTTGCGATGGTGTAAGGCATCAGCTGGATGTCTTTTTGCACTTCTTTTTCTTCAAAACGGCGACCAATCAAACGCTTAACCGCATATAGCGTGTTTTTTGGGTTGGTAACCGCCTGGCGTTTGGCAGGTGCACCCGCCAGGATTTCGCCGTCTTCCTGATAAGCGATAATAGATGGTGTTGTACGTGCGCCTTCGGCGTTTTCAATCACGCGTGGTTTGCCGCCTTCCATCACAGCAACGCAAGAGTTTGTTGTACCTAAATCAATACCAATAATTTTGCCCATGTTTCTATTCCTTTAGTTCGTTGTTCGTTTGTATTTCTATAACCATATAATGCGGATGGTTTTTATATTTTCAAGTGCTTTGTAAAAGCTTTTGCCACAGAGGGCACAGAGTTCACAGAGAAAACCTAAAATCAAATCTACCAATCAAATTGAGCTATTTAATTTAGGGGTAGATTTTTATTGGTTTTGACTTTCTCTGTGCGCTCTGTGTCCTCTGTGGCTAAAATTATTTGGCCAGCTTACTTTGCAACCATGACCAATGCAGGCCTTAATACGCGCTCATTCAGGGTGTAGCCTTTTTGCAGCACGCTAGTCACTGTATTGGGCTCGCCGCTGTTTTCCAGCATAGAGATCGCCTGGTGTTTATTGGGGTCAAATTTCTCACCCACAGGGTTTACTTCTGCAATGTTGAATTTTTCAAATACGGAAGACAATTGCTTGATGGTGATTTGAATGCCATCTTTGTAGCTTTGAACATCTGCTGCTTCAATCAGTACCGCCGCATCCAGGCTGTCTTTTACCGCCAACAATTCACCGCTGAATTTTTCTAACGCAAATTTGCGCGCTTTATCAATATCATCATTGGCGCGACGGCGAATATTCTCGCCTTCTGCTTTGGTATATAAAACGCTGGCTTTAGCTTCTTCTAATGCCGCCTCTAATTCTGCAATTCGCTCTTCTGGCGATTGCACACTGGCTTCTTCAGCTGGCGTATCGGGTTGTTGTGGATTGTCTAAATCTTCTTGCATGTGTTTCCCCATTCATTAATAACACTGTTTTGAACGTGGGGATAAGCGATTTTATTTCAAGGGTGTTCGTGCAAAAAATTGCACAATATTATTATTCAATACTACTTAAGTGTTGTAGAACGCTATCCACACTGGGGATTTCGCCAATATTGCCCAAGTTAATGACTGGCGCTTTGCTGCCCATGACACCAGTCAGCGCGGGGTTGGTATCCGTATAAATGGCGATAGTGGGGATATTCAGTGCTGCCGCGAGATGTGATAAACCGGTATCCACACCAACCGCCGCTTTGGCCTGGCTAATTACAGCTGCTAGTTCTGATATGTTCAGTTTTGGTAATACGACCGCGTTTTCCAGCAGGCTTGCGATCAATTCAGCACGCGCTAATTCAGCAGGGTTAGACCATGGCAATAACAGGTTCAATTGCTGGTTTCTTAACAGTTTTGCTAAATGGATCCAATGCTCGGTTGGCCATAATTTGCTATCGCGGCTGGTACCATGTAGCGCAATAATAAAAGGCTTACTTAAAGATTCACCTAAATTCGACGTTGCCTGTATGCCGTAATCAGGCGCATTGGCGGGTGGTGCATAGCCCAGGCTTAATGCCGCTAAAGTGCGGTTGCGGCTGACTGCATGTTGCTGGTAAGAAATAGCATACGTCTTATCATAAAACCGGCTGGCGATTGGCTCGCGAATCGATTGTTTGTCGTAGCCATGTTTGATGCCATTAGCCAATCGTGCAGTCAATGCGCTTTTTAATAAACCCTGCGTATCGATCACCGCATCATACTGGTTTTGCTTGATTAAATGCCTGAGCTGCCGGATTTCTGACCATGTGGCGGCATTGAGTACCTGCTTGCGCCAGCGCCTGAATGCAACCATGAATACCTGGTTGATTGCCGGGTGCAGGCGTGGGATATCGGCAAAGCTTTCTTCTACGACCCAGTCAATCTGCGCATTTGGGTAAGCGGCACGAATATCGTTGATGACAGGCAGGCAATGGATAACATCGCCCAGGGAAGAGGTTTTAACAATGAGAATTTTCATGGGTTTAGGCATTATTTCAGGCATTTTCGCATACAATCAACGTTTTTCATGCATTGAAAAAACTCTCATTACTCCATGAAGTTTGCATTTATCATTTTCAAATACTTTCCGTTTGGTGGCATGCAGCGCGATATGCTGCGCACCGCAAACGAATTGCTTAAGCGTGGCCATACGGTAGAAATCTTTACCATGACCTGGCAGGGAGATGTGCCAGCGGATATACAGGTACATGAATTGCCGCAAAAAGCCTGGTTTAATTATCAGCGCTATCAGCAATTTATTGAGGCTAGTTTTGCGCAGATAAACGCCAGTCAATTCGATTATGTATTCGGCTACAACCGCATGGCCGGTTTAGATGCACATTTTGCCGCTGATCCATGTTTTATTGAGCGTGCACACAAGCAGCGCAATTTTTTATACCGCCTGTTACCGCGCTTTAAATGGTTTGCCGCTTGTGAAAAAGCGGTATTTTCGGCAGATGTTGTTACGGAAATATTGGCGGTATCCTTAACTGAAAAGCCGCATTTCCAGCATTGGTATGGCACGCAAAGTGAGCGTTTTCACTATATCCCGCCATTCTTATCGCCACAGCGATTTGTGTTGCAAGATAAAACCGCCATGCGTGCGCATTTGCGTGATGCTTTTGGTTTCGCTGCCAATGATTTTGTCTTTCTATTAACGGGTTCCGGTTTTGCCATGAAAGGCCTAGACCGTGCCATTTCGGCACTGGCTGCTTTGCCTGAGAACGTGCGCGCCAGTACCAGGCTGGTTGCGGTAGGTCAGGATAATCCCAGTCAATTCCAGAAGATGGCAAAAAAATTAGGTATTGCCAATCATGTGGTGATATCAAAAGGCCGGCCGGATATTCCGCAATTGATGCAGGGTGCGGATGTTTGCATTCACCCGGCCTATCGCGAAAACACTGGCTTGGTGATTCTGGAAGGCATGGCAAGTGGCGCGCCTATGCTGGTCACCGCCAGTTGCGGCTACGCGCACCATGTCGCGGATGCTGATGCGGGTATTGTGACTGCATCACCTTTTGACCAAGCGGTTTTTAACCAACAATTTTTACAGATGATTCAAACTGACAAGAAGGCAAAATGGTCGCAAAATGGCTTGAGCTATGTTCAGAAAATCATGCAGGCCAATGATGGCAGCGCAGAGGCGGAGATATTGATTAAACTGGCTATAAGTAAACGAGATGGCGCATGAATAATCATTTATTAATCCCTGACGAAATCAAAAAACACCTGAACGGTGAAGCCTTCAAAGCCTTGATGCAAATGCCTGGCAAGGCTTTTCGTGATGTGCGTGGCCGTAAAACCAGTCAAGTGGAGCTGGGCGGTAAAAGTTATTTTATCAAGCAGCACTTTGGTGTGGGCTGGGCAGAAATACTCAAGAATCTAATGGCTTTTAAAAAGCCGATTCTGGGTGCGATGACAGAGGTAAACGCAATCCAGAAGCTGAATGCGATTGGCATTCTTACCACGCCACTAGTGGCCTATGGCCAGCAAGGATGTAATCCTGCGACCATGCAATCTTTTGTGATGACAGAGGATTTAGGCGAAATCGTGACCATTGAAGAGCTATGTGCGGATTGGCAAACCTATTCAGAAGAGTTTAAACAGGCGCTGATGCAGGCGATGGCTGAATTAGCCAGCAAGCTGCATGGCGCAGGGCTTGCGCATAGGGATTTCTATTTGTGCCATTTTGTTTTAAAAAAGCAGGATTTAAAACCGGAAGCGGCAAAAGTTGAAAACCTGCACCTGATTGATTTGCACCGCATGCTGCAAGGGCAAGCCAGCGATGGCAGGGCGGTCATGAAAGATATAGCAGGCCTGTATTTTTCGGCCATGCAATACGGAATCAGCACCCTGGATTTACAAACCTTTAAACAGCATTATTTGCCACAAAGCCCTGTATTCTGGGCGCAGGTAGAAAGCCGTGCGCAGGCGCTGCTAGCCAAGTTTAATAGCCAGAAATTCCAGCAACGTTTGCAACAGGAAAAATCGGCTATTCGCTAGTGTTAGCAGGCTTATCCAGTTTTTCCATGGCATGCCGCCTTTGTTTGTAGCGGTCATAACGCCAAAGGTATTGCGCCGGTTTTAGCGCAATCTGCTGCTCAATCGCCGCATTTAATAAACCAGTGGTGGAGATGGATTCCAGTTGCGTGATATGGATGGCATAGCCTGCACCATTTTCCAGCCGTTCACCAAACGCCATCATGACTGTGGCGCCGGTTTTTTCGGCTAGTTTGCTGGCAAGCGTCATGGTGTAGGCCGGTTTGCCGAAAAAATCCGCCCATTCGCCTTCACCGGCGGCTGGTATCTGGTCCGGCAAAATACCAATCGCTTCATTACGTTTCAAGGCTTGCATCAGCTTGCGCACGCCGCTGGTGTTTGCCTCAGCCAATGTCACACCCGTGCGGGTACGGCCTTGCAAAATAAATTGCTGCAATACTTTTAATTTGGGTGCGCGATACAGCACGGTAACCGGGTGCTTTGAGCCATAATAGATTGAGGCGATTTCAAAACAGCCTAAATGCGGCGTTAAAAAAATAATGCCTTTGCCACGTTGCAAAGCGTCTTTTACAATCTCCCAACCATAAACCTTTTTTACTAAAGGTAAAATATCGGCTTCTTTTTTTTGCCAGATACCGATGGTTTCCAGCACGGCTTTGCCGGATTCGGCGATATTTGCATTCAAGATTTGCTTGAATTGCTGGGCGTCTTTAGCTAAGCCACTGGTTTTAATATTGTTTTTGATGGTGACGGCAGATTTTGGTGAACAGCAATAGATTACCCAGCCCAGCGCGGCACCCAAGCGGTGTAGGCTTGGTAGTGATAAAATACCCAGGATTTTAAAAAATGCTTTAAAAATAGTTTTAAAAATAAAATTCAGCATGTTTAAAGCTTTTAATTTTAGTGGCAGATGATTTAAAGCGACAGTTTAAAGGATATTTTTTGCAAAGTGCTCTCTCTCCTCAATATCAGCAATTGTTGCAGCAACATCAGTTGGCTAGCTTTGAGCAATTGTGGGATTACCAGGGCGATTGGTTTGAACCGCCCAACCGTGAGCGCGGTGGCTGGAGTGGTGTAAATTATATTGAGCTAATAGACAATACAGGACAAACGCATGGGTTTTATTTAAAGCGGCAGCAAGCGCATATGCGCCGTACATGGCAGCACCCGATTGCAGGTGAACCGACTTTTGTGCGCGAATTCGAGATTCTGGAACACCTAGGCAAACATCATGTGGCCACGCCTAAGCTGGTTTTTTTTGGCAGCCAGCAAGATAAAGCGATCTTATTGACAGAGGCGCTGACCGGTTTTTTAGCGGCGGATGAGTGGCTTAAAAACCATGCCCATCTGCTGGTGAGCAGGCAAAGAATGCTGATGCGTGCCCTGGCAAAGGCGGTGCGCAAGCTGCACCAAGGGGGTGTGCAGCATCGTTCACTTTACCTTAAGCATTTGTTTGTGAAGGAAAATAATGGCGTTTTTGAAGTGGCCGCCATTGATTTCGAAAAATCACGCATTACCGCTTTTATGGCCTGGTTTCGATTTGCGGATTTAATTACGCTACATTATCGAACCGCGGATTTAAGGGCCAGTAATAAATTGGCTTTTTTTAAGCAGTATTTTGCCATTCAACATTTAACGCCATTTTATAAAGTTTTATGCCGCTATTTGCATCAACAATCATTACAAAAAAGACGCTAAAACCATGCTTTTAACCAATTCAGATAAGATTTTAATTTTGGCTTCTGCCAGCACCGGTAACAATGTATTTTGCACGCCTGCGATTCGGTTTTTGCGCAAACACCTGCCGCAAGCCACCATTGATGTGGTTGCGTTGAATAAATTAAGTGCAGAAGTTTTTGAAGGTAGCCCTGATATTGATCACTTGTTTATCCTGAATCGCTTTTTTGGTGGCGCACGCAGTATTGATCGCCTAGCGAAAAACTATAACCAGCATATTTGTTTAAATATCAATGCATTAAAGAAAATTAAGGGTAGCAAAACCCGGTTTGAAGTGATCCCGGATTATATTAATGGCGTAGCGCGCGGTGAGCAGCAATTGCAATTCGTATCTGCTTTAATCAACCAGCCGATTACCGATGCAGACCGGCAATATGTGATTGGTAATGGTATTGCAGGTAGATTCGCCGGTTTGGGCAGTGTCGCCGCCTCGGATGTGCTGGTGAATATTCACTTGGGCTGTGGCACTACATCCTTGCATGGCTGGAAGTTCTTTTACAAAAATCGCGCTAATAACGATCGGCTGTGGTCGGTTGACCAATATATCGCGTTGGGTCATGCGCTCACCAAAGCCAATCCTGCGATCAGGATCGTGGTAACCGGTACAAAAAATGAGGCATTCTTAGCCAGGCAATTTCAGCAAAATGTACCGAATACGATTAATTTGGTGGGCAAAACCAGCGCCAAGGATATTTTCGACCTGATGCAGGATATGGCTTTATTCATTGCGCATGATTGTGGCGTTTTTCACCTCGCATCTGCTTCAAGCGTGCCAATCGTCGGCTTGTATGGACCCACCGACCCTATCCTGGCAGGACCTTACCCGGTGCGCCCGCAGCATCATATTATTAAGGCAGAATCCATGGCGGCGATAGAAACCGCCACCGTTTTAGATGCCGCTTTAAATTTGCTAGAAAAGTTTCCGCGCCTTGCAAAAGCCTGATTTTAAAAGCATTACTGCGCCCTGTGTGATGGCGTTTGACCTGCCTTTGGCTGACGGCTCCGTTTTAGCTATTAGTGAAATCGTGCGTGTGGTGCCGAATAAGCGCCTGGTGTGTAAGGCGGTTTGGAATAGTGTGCAGGTTTACGCCAAACTGTTTATCGGCGGCAATGCCAAACGCTATGCGCAGCGCGATCAGCAGGGCGTGCAGGCTTTAGTGCATGCCAATATCGCAACACCTGATTTGCTGTATGCGGGCAGAATTGATGCTGGTGAAGTGTTGATTTTTAAAGCAATCACGGCTGCGCAAAATGCAGATGCGCTCTATCAGCAAATGTTAGCGCTTGAGCAAAAAAACGCGCGATTCCAGTTGATGTTGCAGCTTACAAGCATCGTTGCGCAAATGCACAATGCTAATTTGCAGCAAACCGATTTGTATTTTAAAAACTTTTTGCTTGATGCAGATGTGGTGTACGCGATAGACGGGGACGGGATTCAGCCATTTTCAGCGTTTTTTAAAAAGCGTCAAAAGCGGCGCAATTTAGCCCAATTATTATCAAAGCTGGATGGCCTGGATACGCACTGGATAGGCGATTGCTACACACATTATTGCAGGCAAACCGCTACAAATCATTCACCACAGGATTCCGCAGCGCTTCATGCGTTAACGCAAAAGCTACGTCAAAAAGCTGCCAGCAACTATGCCGACAAAAAAGTATTCAGAACTTGCACCGATGTAAAAGTGAAGCAATCTTTTCATCAGTATATGGCAATAGCCCATGATTTTGATGCCAGGGATTTATCTGCAGAGCAGTTGGATAATGACTTGGGTATTGCGCAAAACCGATTGAAAAGCGGCAACACCTGCACCGTTGGCAGCACTTTTATCGCCAACCAGAATGTGGTGATAAAGCGCTACAACATTAAAAATATTTGGCATGGATCCAAATTGGGCGTCTCTCAAAGTCGCGCGGCGAAATCCTGGGCAAATGCGCATCGCCTAACTATTTTGAATATTGCAACCGCTAAGCCACTTGCTTTAATTGAAGCGCGATTTGGCTGGATCAAGCGGCGCGCTTATTTTATAAGCGCCAATATTGTTGCGCCCGATATCGCTGAATTTTTTGCGCAGGCCCCTGGTGTTTTAACAAAACAAAAAGTCGCATATGAAACCGCTTTGCTGTTTTACAAGCTGAACCTGATGCAGATTTCGCATGGCGATTGCAAAGCCAGCAATATCAAAATTGTGGATGGCAAACCTGTTTTAATTGATTTGGATAGCATGCAGGCACACACTTGTAGTTGGTGGTTTGATAAAAAACACATCAAAGACTTAAAAAGATTGATGCGGAATTGGGCCGATACACCTGAAACCAGCGCTATTTTTAAGCGTGCATTCGTGCAAGTGTATGATGAAATGGAAGATATCCGGCTAGCAAACATTTTAGAACGGGCAAAGATTGCCTAAACCCAGTAAAATGGGCGGTAGTTTAAATTGACTAAATGAAATTGAGAAGCACAGTATGATTGTATTAGGGTTATCAGGCGCGTTGGGTCATGATGCTTCAGCCGCGATTTTGGTGGATGGCAAAATTGTTGCGGCAGCAGAAGAAGAGCGTTTTATTCGCGATAAGCACGCGAAAAACAAGTTTCCTTATGAAGCGGCCAAATTCTGTTTAAAGCAAGCAGGCGTTAAAGCCGAAGACGTGGATATCGTTGCTTTCCCTTATGCGGAAATCCCATTGAGCAGCAACGCCCGCTGGCATTATGCCAAGCGTCACTGGTATGCGCCGGATCGCGCTTTGGATGCGCTATTCAACGGCAATAGAAGATTCCGCCGTAACCGCGATAAGTCATTGAAGTTGATGGCGGATTTGGGTTTGTCCAACGCCAAGTTTGTGCCGGTAGAACATCATTTATCGCATGCTTCCAGCGCTTACCATTTAAGCGGCTTTAAAGAAAAAACCGCGATTGTCGGCATCGATGGCAAGGGCGAATACGCCACCACTTTCTTTGGCTACGGCGAAAACGGCAAAATCCATAAGATCAAAGAGTTTTACGATCCGGATTCTCTGGGTGGTATGTATGGCGCGATTACCGAGTACCTGGGCTTTGAAATGCTGGATGGCGAATTCAAGGTGATGGGTATGGCGCCTTATGGCGATGCCAGCAAATATGATCTGTCGCGCCTAGTCACCTTTGAAAACGGGGAATTAAAAGTCAACACCAAGCTGGTGAATGTGGTTGGTTTACGCCGCTACAAAGAAAACGGTAAAGGCTATTACTTCACGCCGGAATTAATCGACTGGCTAGGCCCGAAACGTAGCGGTGACGAAATCGATAATCCGTATATCCATTATGCAGCCTCTGTACAGGCCTTACTGGAAGATGTTGCGCTTAAGATGATCGACTATTACCTGGGCGATATCATCAAGGAAACCGGCAAAATCGTGATGGCAGGCGGCGTTGCGCTTAACGTTAAGCTCAATCAGCGCATCATCAATATGCCGCATGTCAAAGAACTATTTGTGCAGCCGGCATCCGGTGATAATGGTACCTCGCTAGGCGCGGCTACCTATGCCGCGCATTTGGCTGGCGAAACCATCCATAAAATGGAGCATGCTTATTTAGGCCCGGCCTTTAGCAGTGCAGAATGTATCGCCGCTTGTGAAGCGCATCCGAATAAACCGATTTTTACCAAAGTAGATAATTTTCCGCAAAAAGCCGCTGAATTACTGGCGGCAGGCAACCCGTTGGCATGGCTACAAGGGCGTATGGAGTTTGGTCCGCGCTCATTGGGCTGTCGCAGCATTCTGGGTGACCCCAGTTTTCCTGGCGTGGCCGATCGAATCAACGCGCAGATCAAGTACCGTGAGCGCTGGCGTCCTTTCTGCCCCAGCATGCTGGATAAAGTTGCGCCGGAAATCCTGCAAACCAATCATCCTGCGCCTTATATGACGTTTACATTTGATGTGGCCGATAGCTGGAAAGCGCGCATCCCGGAAGTGGTGCATGAAGACGGCACGGCGCGCGCGCAAGTAGTGACGCATGCCACCAATCCGCGCTATTACGAATTGATCGAGCATCTGGAAAAGTTGCGTGGCAATGCAGTGGTGCTGAATACTTCATTGAACCGTCGCGGTGAACCGATGATTTGTTCACCAACCGATGCCTTGAATATGTTTTATGGCTGCGATTTAGAGTATTTGATGATGGAAGATATTTTAGTCACCAAAAAATAATTTAAGCCTGCCAGCGCAATAAGCCATGATTCTATTGGCTTACAGCCTTGTTTTGATAGCAATTATACCCAAGCGCAAACCCTTTTTGGTTTGACGGATAAGCCCTAATTAGCGATAATCGGACTGTTAGGTTTTATTTAAATATTCATTATAAAAAAGCATCTATGAAACAATCTTTAGTAGAAGTTACCGAACGTATTATTGAGCGCAGTCGCCCGACTAGGTCTGCTTATTTACATCGTGTCGATGAAACCATCAATCGCGCTAAAGGTGCAGATAGACTGGGCTGTGCTAACGTCGCGCATGCGGTGGCAGCGTTGCCAAGCAGTGATAAGTTCAAGATTGTGGTAGAAAAAGCGCCGCATATCGGCATTGTGACTGCTTATAATGAGATGCTGTCAGCGCATCAACCTTATGTGAATTACCCGGATATCCTGCGTGACGAAGCGCATAAACTAGGCGCTACCGTACAAGTAGCAGGCGGTGTGCCGGCCATGTGTGATGGCATCACACAAGGTGAGCCAGGCATGGAGTTGTCATTATTCAGCCGCGATAACATCGCCATGGGCACTGCCATTGCACTGTCACATGATGTATTTGATGCCGCTTTAATGCTGGGTGTCTGTGACAAAATTGTACCGGGCTTATTGATCGGTGCATTGCATTTTGGCCATTTACCTACTGTGTTTGTGCCTGCAGGTCCGATGAGTACTGGCTTGGATAATACCGCAAAATCTAAAGTGCGTGAAAAATACGCCCAAGGTATTGTCGGGCGCGAAGAATTGTTTGCATCTGAGTCTGCGGCTTATCATGGCGCAGGTACCTGTACATTCTATGGCACCGCCAACAGCAACCAGATGTTGCTTGAAGCGATGGGCTTGCATGTGCCAGGCGCGGCGTTTATCCATCCGCATGATGGCTTGCGTGAAGATTTAACGCGGGAAGCGGTGCGACTGGTTTTAAATAATACACGTAAAGATAATTTTATCCCTATCGGCAAACTGGTCGATGAGCATGTGATTGTCAATGCCATGGTCGCTTTGCTGGCAACAGGTGGCTCAACCAACCATCTGATCCATTGGGTAGCCGTAGCGCGCGCCGCAGGTATCATTATCGACTGGACAGATTTCCACTACCTTGCAAAAGGCACGCCTTTATTGGCCAGTGTCTATCCAAATGGCAAAGCGGATGTGAATGAATTCCAGCAAGCTGGCGGCCCGGGTTTTGTGATTCGCGAGTTGATCGAAGGCGGCTATATGTACCCGGATGTCTACACGGTAGCCAAAGGTGGCTTGCGCGAATTCGGTAAAAAGCCAGTCAAGGAAGATGGAAAACTGGTCTGGAAAGACTACCCGGCTGAAAGTGGCGATGAAACAGTTGTACGCACAGCCGCGCACCCGTTCAACGAATCTGGTGGCTTACGTTTATTAAAAGGCAATCTGGGCCGCAGCGTGATCAAGATCTCTGCTGTGCCGGAAGACCGCCATATCATTGAAGCGCCGGCGATTGTGTTTGACGCACAAGAAGAATTATTGGCCGCCTTTGACCGTGGCGAGCTAGAAAAAGACTTTGTAGCGGTGGTGCGTTTCCAAGGCCCTAAAGCCAACGGCATGCCAGAGCTACACAAATTAACGCCACCATTAGCCGTGTTGCAAAACAAAGGCTATAAAGTGGCGATTGTGACCGATGGCCGCATGAGTGGTGCATCTGGCAAGATTCCTGCGGCGATTCATTTAAGCCCGGAAGCCAGTGCAGGCGGCGCGATCGCCAAGATTCGTACCGGTGATATTGTGCGTTTGAACGCCAGCGTTGGTACGCTCAATGTGTTGGTGGATGAAGACACATGGGCAGACCGCGAAGCGGAAGAGTTGTCTGACGCCAAACGCAGCAGTAACTCACACGGTATTGGACGTGAGTTGTTTGGTGGGATGCGCAAAAATGTGTTATCAGCCGAAGAAGGCGCTATCACCTGGCTCTAGCAGTTTGAAAATATAATTTAGGCGGCGTTACTTTCGCTTGCCGTACTGTTCGTACTGTCTGCGCTCAAGTGCCTTGCCTAAATTAATTTTGAAACAGCTAGCTAATATCCGATGAATAGTAAATGTGCCCCATTCAGTCATTCCCATGCAGGCGGGAATCCATTTTGAAAGTTTAATACTCAATTTTTTAACTAGGTAAACGTATGATTAATACATTAGATTTAGCAAAAGAAGGTCCAGTAATCCCAGTTATCGTCATCAATAAAGTAGAAGATGCTGTACCAATGGCAGAGGCTTTATTGGCAGGCGGCATCCGTGTGCTTGAAGTGACGTTGCGCTCATCATGCGCATTGCAGGCAATGGAACAAATCGCGAAACATGTACCGGACGCGATTTTAGGTTCAGGTACCGTGCGTAATTTAAAAGATGCACAAGCGTCATTAGATGCAGGCTGCCAATTCGCGGTGAGCCCTGGCTACACCACTGAATTAGGTCAATTTTCACGCAAAATCGGTTTACCATTGTTACCAGGCGTTTCAACCGGCTCAGAAATCATGACTGCCAATGCGGATGACTATTTTTTCCTAAAGCTATTCCCGGCAGTTGCCGTTGGCGGCATTAACCTGCTTAAAGGTTTTGCTGGCCCGTTTGGCGATGTGAAATTCTGCCCTACCGGTGGCGTAACAGTCGATTCAGCACCACAGTTTTTAAGCCTGCCAAACGTAGTGGTTTGTGGCGGCACATGGTTAACGCCGGCTGACGCGGTTGCGCGTAAAGATTGGGCGCACATCACCAAACTAGCCAAAGAAGCAAGCGCGATTAAACCTGCATAATTGTTTATCTGCGTTAAAATCAGGGTTTGTGGCTAACACAAACCCTTTTTTATTGAGCGTCAAATGGATGGCGTTTCTTTGTCACTAGAAGTTAGGAAATTTGTTTGCACTCGTTAACTGAAAATTTGGATTTAAAAAAATATAAAACAATCGTATTTGATTGTGATGGCGTGATATTGGATTCGAACGTTGTCAAAACAGAAGCGTATTTTCGTACCGCCAAAAACTTGGGCGCCAGTGATGCGCAGGCCCAGCAGTTAGTGGATTATCACGTTAAATTAGGTGGCATTTCACGCTACCATAAGTTTGATTGGTATGTGCGCGAAGTGTTAAAACAGCCTGTTAGCGATAAAGCGATTCAAGTGTTTTTAGATGAATTTAGCCGTGAGCTTGAGGTAGGCTTGATGCATTGCACCATCGCAGATGGCCTACAGCAATTACGCGATGCCACCGCCGATATCAAATGGATGATACTGTCCGGGGGCGATCAGCAGGAGATTCGCGATTTATTTGCCAAACGTAAATTGGCCGGTTTATTTGATGGCGGCCTGTTTGGCAGCCCTGATAATAAAGACACTGTTTTGGCGCGAGAGAAAGCCAATGGTAATTTGCAGATGCCCGCGTTATTTATTGGCGACAGCAAGTATGACCACGAAGCTTCTACAAACGCGGGTTTGGATTTTATTTTTGTCAGCGACTGGACAGAGGTGCCTGACTGGCAGGCGTTCTGCGCAGAAAGAAAAATTAAAGTATTATCCTGTTTGAGACAACTACTTTAACAAAATGACATGCCTCATGCAAAATTAAAGCTTTGGGATATTGATAGTGATGCGCTAACAGCAGAAATGTTTGAAGCGCGACTGCAATCATCCGAAGTTTTAGAGCGGGATGCACATGGCGTGAAGGTTGTTCGCTTAGTCAATGGCAATATATTAAAGATTTTCAGAGTTAAAAGCATTTTCAGCATTGCGCGCATTTACTCCTATGCGCGCAAGTTCTGCCGCAATTCCCGCAAGCTAAAAGCGCTTAATATACCAACTATCACAATAGTTAAGCTGTTTCATCTGATAGGCACCAATAAATCAGCCGTACAATATCAGCCGCTAGAAGGTTTGACGCTTAGGCAAGTTGCGCAAAACCAGCAATTTAATGATCAGGTAATTGAAAAGCTGGGCCATTTCGTGGCAACCCTGCATGCAAAGGGCATTTATTTTCGTTCATTGCATATGGGTAACATTGTACTGACGCCTTCCGGTGAGTTTGGCCTAATTGATATTGCTGACTTGCGCGTTCATCGTCACTCGCTGAATTATCACAAATGTTTAAGAAATTTTAAGCATTTTTTCCGCGTTAAAAATGATATTCAAAGCATCGATAAAAATGACTGGAATGTCTTTGTTAATGCCTATATCGACCATAGCCAGCTTGTTGACTGGACTAAAGCAAGAATGCGAAAGTTTTTGACTAGCAATGAGGTCACCAGGTACTTTAAGGCTGATTGATTTACTCACTGGATTGAGAAATCCAACTCATGTAGAGACTGTATTTTGTTAAATGCAAAAAATATAATGGTTAACGCTTTAAATAAGAAAAATTTAGGTTTTTTTATTGTTTTAAGTTGCGTGTTAATGCAAATGTTGGATTGGGGCATTGCCTATCGGGTTTTTGCCTATGCGAATGTATTGCTGGTTTTAATGTTTGGCTTGGCAGAATCTAGAAAAAATCCATCATTAAGCCGTTATCCACAATTGTATGGCTTGTTTTTAATACCCATGGCTTTTATTGCAATGCATTTTTTGGCTGCGGAAAATATCAGCATCATCAAGGAGATTCGCCATATCATTGTCAGCGTTTTCCTGGCTTTAGGTATTTGGATACTGGCAAAAAGGAATCCGGATTACATCAAAAATAATCTGTATAACTTTTTGCTGGTTTTAATATTTGCTTATGTGCTGATCCAGGCAATCGCCTTCTGGTACTTTAAGCTGCCGCATGGCACTACTAAAAACCCGCATTATCTGGCGATATATAGCGCTTTACTGCTGATTAGTGCGGGCTTCTGTTTTTTAAAAGCGTCTAAACTATTAAAAATTGCCCTTGCTGTTAGTGCATTGTGCTTAGGCGTATTTTTGCTGCACAGCGCATCTAGGCCCGCTTGGATTGGGCTGATCGTTTCCGCTTTCCTGTTATTGTTTTTTGTCAAAAAACGTACCCAACTTCTGTCGGGAAGCGCTATTGTGGCTGTTATAGTGGGGCTTACAGTCGCCAATATCGGCAATTTTGCAACCAGGTTTGGCGATCTGCTGGGCCATCTTAATAGTGAAGAGCGAGTAGTGATTTGGCGTGATGCCTGGCATATGCAATCACAAAGCACAGCCAGTGAATGGTTGCTTGGGCATGGTTTAAACAGCTTTAAGGCAGACTTTAAGGCGTTTTCTTATTACCATTTGCAGAATATTGACTACAACAGTCCGCATAACTTTTTTTTAGAGCTGTTGTATATTTCGGGTGCAATTGGCTTGGTTTTGGCGGTGAGCCTGTATTGGATTCTTTTTCGCAGCCTGGTCGTATCCATTAAAAGTCAAACGGAGTACAAAAATATCTATTTACTGTTGCTAGCGGTTTTGACAACAAACCTTATTTTGGTGAGTATCACATTGCCATTTTTTTCTAGTTACAATCTTAATGTGATTGCCATCGTGTTTGGTGTCATGCTTTATTTGAAAGAAATCCAATCCAAATCTGTGCAGTCATTCTAAATTATGAAATCTATTACGGTCGTTATTCCCAATTACAACGGTGCGCATTTGCTGCGAAAAAACCTGCCCTCAGTCAAGGCGGCCATTGCGGTTTATCCTGCGCCAGCTTCCATTATCGTTGTGGATGATGGCTCTGCTGATGATAGCTTGGCCGTGTTAAAACAAGAGTTTCCTGAAGTGCAAGTGGTGGTGCACAATCAAAATCAAGGCTTTGCAGAGGCGGTGCATTCCGGCGTGAATGCGGCAAATACAGAGCTGCTTTTTTTATTGAATTCTGATGTTAGCGTGCAGCCCGATATCTTTGCGCCCCTGGTGGCTTATTTTGACGATGCGGATACGTTTTCAGTGAACCCACTTATCTATGATGAGCAGGGTAGCGCAAAACGACATTCCTGGAATTTGCGCCAATTTAAATCAGGTGGTCTAAAGCTATTGGATTGGACCTTGGACAACGCACTGCGCAGGCGCCAGCAAGGCGGGAAATTAGCCGCCGCTTATGCGCATGGCGGATCCTTTATGGTCAGAAAATCGATGTTTCAGGCCTTGGGAGGCTTCCATCCCATTTATAAACCATTTTATAGTGAAGACTATGATCTGGGCTTACGTGCCTGGCGCAGGGGCTGGGCAAGCTATTTTGAGCCTACGGTTTCAATCGTGCATCAAAGTGTTGGCGCCATACGCGAAAATGTCAAAATTCAGCAAGTTAAATGTACACGCCGCAGGAACAGGTATTTGCTGGAGTGGATTCACTTATCGCCAGCCCAATTGATATTGAGTGCAATTCCAATGTCGCTATTCCAGTTGCTTGGCGAATTGCTGATATTGGATAAAACCAACCTCAAAGGGTTTGCCCAGGCGGTTGGCAAGATACCTGAAGTGTTAACCGCCAGGCAAGAAATCAGCCAGACACAAAAACTGACTTTATTCGAAGTGCTGGATAAGATTAATAAAGCGGACAATTCAATTTAAACTCTATTTCGCTAATTAATATAGCGAGTTAAACTTTTTCACGCTCTTGTATGTAGCGAATAAACTGGCTGATATTGTCGGAACAGAGGATATCAACAATTTGCAGCAATTCTTGCTGTGGCCAGTTCCACCAGGCGCTGGCTAGCAGAATATCACGAGTCTCTTTATCGAAACGCCAGCGAATATGTTTGGCTGGGTTACCGCCGACAATCTCATAAGGTGCTACATCTTTGCTGACTATTGCGCCGTTTGCAATAATTGCACCATGGCCTATGCTGACGCCAGACAATATCGTGGCGTTTTGGCATAGCCATACATCACTGCCTATATCCACATTTCCTTTGCTCACCTCATAGTCACGGATATGGCTGGCTTCGGGAAAAAAATGCGGGAAAGGGTAGGTGCTAATCCAGTCTGTTCGGTGATTGCCCCCTAAGTAAATCTCCACATTGTTGGCAATTGAGCAATAGTTTCCTATCGTTAATCGGGCATCGGGATGTGCATGTTTGATTTTAGGCACGCCGTAGCAGTTTGCTCCCATCACATGATTGGGGTACTGTTTGCTGAATAATTTAGCCGAGCGCTCAGGTTTGCCGAATCTTTTAATTTGCGCTTTGTTGGCTTTTTGCTTATGCAGGTAAGCTTTGATTAAAGAGATTAAATGCATGATTTAGCGCCTGAAATCTATATTTTTAATCACATGGTTAGCACTGATGTTTTTTAAGCAATTCAGGTGTTTCAAAGGACATTGCCTTTCAAAACAGGGGCTGCAATCCAGGCCTAAATAGTGGATTACCGCTTTATTTGACATAGGCGGGGTGTGATAAGGGTCAGATGAACCAAAAATAGCGATCAAATTTTTATTTAATGCCGCTGCAACATGCATCAAGCCGGAATCATTGCTAATCACGGTATCGCACAAAGCCATTAAATCAATCGCTTCCCCCAACTTGGTTTTTCCGCCTAAATTGCTACAGCAATTCTGCGTAAGCTGGTTGATTTGGTTAGTCACAGCAATGTCTTTATCTGAGCCAAATAGCCAAACTTGCCAGCCTTTACTCAAAGCATCGTTGGCAACTTCTGCGTAATATTCCGCTGGCCAGCGCTTGGCTTCGCCATATTCTGCGCCCGGGCATAGGCCCAGAACTTTGTGCTGCGGTGCTGCAATGCCCAGCTTGGCAAGCGTTGCCAATGCCGCTAGTGGATTGTCGACCAGCTGCGGATTGGGAATCACGGCTGGTAGCGCTTCATTCGGCTTTAAACCTAAAGTCACAAAGCGCTCTACGGTTTTTTTTAAAATTGCTTTATCTAATGGGCGGATATCATTAATCAAGCCATAACGCATTTCACCCAAAAAACTGGTGCGCTTTTTAATACCAGCAGCCCAGGGTAGCAGGGCGGATTTGAGCGAATTGGTCAGAATGATGCTTTGTGAATAGCCTGCTTTTTTTAAGCTCCTGCCAAACGCAATGCGTTGCCAAAACGCCAATTCGCCGTGCTTGAATGGCAGCGCGATCTTGCCGCTCACTTCTGGCATGCGCTCTAATAATGGCAATGTCCAGGCGGGCGCGGCAACGTCAATGATGCAATCCGGGCGATTGGCTTTTAGAGTCTTGAATAAACTTTGCGCCAATACCATATCGCCCACCCAGGCTGGGCCAAGCACAAGTATCTTTTCAGGATTTATTTGTTGGGATTGGTCGGCAGGCATTCGCGATTAATGGCTAGCTTAGATCTAGTCTTAGCTATTCATTTTTTTAATGATATTGCTGGTGCTGCGGCCTTCAACCAAGTCGATAAGCGCAATTTCGCCACCCCAGCTTTGTACTTCCTTGCCGCCAACGACTTGCTCTGCCGTGTAGTCACTGCCTTTGGCAATCACCTGTGGTTTGATGGCGTTAATTAAATTAAGCGGCGTGTCTTCATCAAATAGGATGACCGCGTCCACACTTTCCAGTGCCGCCAACACGCGCGCCCTGTCGTTTTCATTGACCACTGGGCGGGTAGGGCCCTTAATGGCACTTACCGAACGGTCGGTATTCAAGCCTAATATCAATTTATCACCACGCTTTTTAGCGGCTTCCAGGTACGTCACGTGTCCTGCATGCAGCAAATCGAAACAGCCATTGGTGAAGACAATTTTTTGGTTGGCTTTTTTCCAGGCATTTACCTTGATGTTTAATTGGTCCAAATCACACACCTTATGCGCCTGCTCGCTGCCTTGCTGGCTGGCAAGCGCTTCCAATAAATCGAGCTGTGAAATAGGCACGGTGCCCACTTTGCCAACCACTACCGCAGCCGCAATATTGGCCAGCTGCAGGCTTTGCAGCACAGATAGATTGTGCATCAGGCCTGCTGCCAATGTGGCGATTACCGTATCGCCTGCGCCGGAGACGTCAAATACTTGCTTGGCGATGGCGGGTAAGTGGTGGGTCTTATCATCAATCAGCGAAATACCTTCTTCGCCGCGCGTCACTGCCAAAAATTCAAGCTGCAATTTTTGCTTGAGCAAGCTGGCTTTATGGATTAAATCGCCATCATCCATTGTGGTATCGCAGGCTTCGGCGGTTTCTTTTTTATTGGGTGTCAGTGCAGTGGCGCCGCTATATTTGCTGTAGTCGCGGCCTTTTGGGTCAACCAATACCATAATATTCAATGCTTTGCATTGTGCAATAATGGCCTGGCAAGTGGCTTCGCTTAACAAGCCTTTTGCATAATCAGACAAAATAACCACACTGGGTTTTAAGGCTAGCTGCTGCTGAATCGCTGCATTCAAGCCGGCGTTTTCAGCCTCATTAAAAGCGGCGCTGCTTTCCTGGTCCAGGCGCAGCATTTGCTGGTGGCCGCTTAAGACGCGGGTTTTGGCGATAGTAGGACGATTCTTTGAGACATAAACACCGTTGGTGTCGACGGCTATCTGCTGCAACAACTTCACCAGAATCACGCCTTCGCTATCATCGCCAACGCAGCCGATCATATGCGTTTTTATGCCTAGCAAAGCCAGGTTAGCTGCCACGTTTGCCGCGCCACCGGCACGCTCATTTTGCTGGTTGAGCAGTACAATCGGCACCGGTGCCTCCGGTGAAATACGGCCTACTGAGCCAAGTAGATAGCGGTCCAGCATCACATCGCCAATAACTAGGGCATGAGACTGTTGATTATTGATATGGCTGCTGCCAAATTGTTTTACAGCATCTAAAAAAATATCGGACATCGGCTGCTTATGACTCTAAAATTTCACACAAGGAATGCCCAACAAAAATATGTGCTTCCTGGATGCGCGCAGTGACTGCAGAGGGCATCACCAGGTTAAAGTCGCAAATGGCGTTTAGTTTACCGCCGCTACCGCCGGTTAAGCCAATCGTTGTCGCGCCGATTTCCTTGGCGGCTTCCATCGCGCGTACTACGTTTGCACTGTTACCGGAGGTGGTGATACCAATCACCAGGTCTTCCGGGCGACATAAAGCTTCAACCTGGCGGGCGAAAATATAGTCGTAACCATAGTCGTTGCCCACAGAAGTCAGGATGGAAGTGTCTGTGGTTAATGCGATTGCAGGCATGCCTTTGCGCTCTTTTTTAAAGCGCCCCACGATTTCGGCTGCAATATGCTGGCTATCGGCCGCACTGCCGCCATTGCCCATAATCAAGATCTTGCCGCCATTTTTGATGCATTCTTGCATCTTGATGCCGACGGTACTGATCATTGGAAAAAGCGGTTCTAGTGCATTGAACATGGCCATATGGGCGGCATGTTCACCTTTTAAATAATTAATGTAATCCATTAGCAGTATTTGTCCTCACTTAATAGATAATTCTGAACATAATCGTTTACGCCATCTTCCAGGCTGGTAAAAGCTTTGCTGTAGCCAGCGGCGCGCAATTTTGCAACGCTGGCTTCGGTAAAGTATTGATACTTGCCTTGCAGGTCTTCCGGCATATCAATATATTCAATTTGCGGTGCTTTATGCATGCTGTTCATCACGGCGCTGGCTAGATCGTTAAAGCTACGTGCCTTGCCGGTGCCGATGTTATAGATACCATTGGGGCATGGTTTTTTTGAGACAAGGGCTTGTTCGAAAAAGTGCACAATAATATCGGCACAATCTTTAACGTAGACAAAATCGCGCATTTGCATGCCGTCCGCCACATCGGCTTTATTGCTTTTAAATAGCTTCATGCCGCCAGTGCTCGTTACCTGATTAAAGGTATGAAAGGCCACGCTGGCCATGCGTTCTTTATGGTATTCGTTTGGGCCGTACACATTAAAAAACTTAAAGCCTGCCCACGCTGGCGGCTGTGCGGCGTTTTCCGCGGCTTGGCGTAATGCCCACTGATCAAAAAAATGTTTTGAGTAGCCGTAGCCATTCAGGGGGCGTAGTTTTTCAATGCTGGCATCATCATAACCGTTAGCGCCATCACCGTAAGTAGCGGCAGAACTAGCATAGAAAAACGGTACTTGATGCTCTGCGCACCAGCCCCATAAATCCTGGCTGTAATGGATATTGGCTTCAACCAATTTATTGAAATCGCGCTCGGTGGTGGCGCTGATGGCGCCCATATGGATAACGGCATCAATTTCAACATCATCTTCATTGCCGTCTAAAAAGTCAAATAGCTGGTCCCTGTCCAGATATTCCACATATTGGCGGTGTACCAGGTTTTGCCATTGTGCGGCATGCGTGATGTGGTCAACAATGACTAAATCGTGGCGACCCAATTTTTGGTTGAGGTGCCAGGCGACTACACTGCCAATCATGCCTGCCCCGCCTGTAATTACAATCATAATTGCGCCACTATCAACTGAAAATGAAATTATAGCGCTTATTGTTTTACACGCCTATTGGTAAGCATGCCTGCTGTTTGACAAGACTATTGTTTAGAACCTAGGGCCTGCGCACGCAGTTTGGTCATTTCATTGTCTTTTTTCGCTTGTACGCTATCCCAATCTGCAGTTACCCAGCCTTGCAGGTTTTCCAACGCAATCTCTGTCATGGCGTGAATCCAGGCATCATTTTCGTTTAGCGCAGGGATATAGTGATATTCGCCACCGCCGGCATGGCTGAAAATCTCTTTACCTTCCATGGCGATCTCTTCCAATGTTTCCAGGCAATCACTGCTAAAGCCAGGGCAGATCACATCGATACGCTGGGTTTTAGCTTTGCCTAAATCTTCTAGGATGCCTGCCAGGTAAGGCTTAAGCCATTCCTGCTTGCCAAAGCGCGATTGAAACGCGATGACATAATCATCTTTACCCAAACTTAGCGCCTCAGCCAATAAACGGCCTGTCTTGTGGCAAGCGCAATGGTAGGGGTCGCCTTTGGTTAAGTGTATCTTTGGCACACCATGAAAGCTCATGACCAGCTTGGCTGGCTTACCATTGATTTGCCAATAGGCCTGCACACTTTTTGCCAAGGCTGCGATATAGGCAGGGTGGTCGTGATAGCTGCGAATGCTACGCACCGCCGGCACATTGCGCATTTTCAGCAATACTTTCCATAGCGCATCAAAAACGGCAGCTGTGCTGCTGGCAGCATATTGTGGGAACAATGGAAAGACTAAAATGCGGTCACAATGCTGGGCTTTGAGCTTTTCAATCGCGGTTTTCATGCTGGGGTTGCCATAACTCATGCCAAGCTCTACCGCAAATGGCGATTTCACTTTTTGAACCAGGAAGCCACTGAACAATTGTGTTTGTTTTTGCGCATGAACCAGCAAGGGTGAGCCTTGTGGTGTCCATACCTGCGCATACTTGGCGGCGGATTTTTTGGGACGTATCAGCAAGATGATGCCATTTAGAATAAGCCACCAAACCGCGCGTGGAATTTCCACTACCCGTGTATCGCTTAAAAACTGACGTAAGTAACGCCGTAATGCGCTTGGTGTTGCCTCATCCGGGGTGCCTAAATTAGCGATCAAGATGCCGACTTTAAGCTGGTCGCCATGGTTGAAGGGGGGTTCGGGGTTGTAATAAGCCATGCAGCGATTTTAGATTAAACGCACGCCAATAGCTATGAACAAAACCATTGCCAATCAATATTGAGACATAAAAAAGGCGCAAATTGCGCCTTTTTTATGTCATTACCTGTTTATTATTTGCGACGTCCCGAAACCAGTAGCACACCACCCACTGCAAGCGCTGCAATGCTACCCCATAGCGGGATGTTCACTTGTTCTTTTTCTTGCACTTTAAGCTCAATCGGGCCTATTTTTGCCTTGGTACTATCTTTGGTGTAGCTAAAACCACCATACGCCAAACCTAATGCGCCCAATACTAGTAAGATAATGCCAATCAGTTTCGTTGTATCCATTTTAATTCTCCCTTTAGTTTGGCTTAAGCTACTAGCCTGTAAGCTTGCTTGCTACTTCTACTTCCCTACTTGGTTGCCGATAATACCGCCAACCGCTGCACCACCCACTGTACCCCATCCGCTACCGCCAGTCAGTACCGCACCGGTTACCGCACCAATACCAGCGCCTGCTGCTGTTGCTTTATCGCGATGGGACATGCTGCTACAAGCACTCATGCTAAGCGCGCACGTCAATACTAATAATGAAGTTACTTTTTTAGTGTTTAACATATTCATTTTATTTCTCCTAATCGGTATGCATGAATTTCATGCCCTATAAAGGTTTAATACGCATGATGGATTTTGCGATGAGTAGGGATTTAATGAAATCAGGATTACGCCGTTTGTGCTGTCAGCGCTATCTGACAAGGTGCAGGCTCAGGCTAAGTGCTAGAGAGGGCGTTAGAGAGTAATTTTGCCGTGACATCCACAATCGGTATCACCCGTTCATAGGCCATTCTGGTTGGGCCAATCACACCCAGTGTGCCCACCACTTGCCCGTCGGCTTCATAGGGTGCGGTCACCATGCTGCATTCATCCAGCGGCAAATAGCCACTTTCGTTGCCAATAAAAATCTGTATGCCCTCAGCACGCTGGCTATTATCTAAAAGTTGCATCAGGCTGGTGCGGCGCTCAAACACTTCAAACAATTTGCGAAGGCTATTCACATTGGTCGATAGCTCATCTACTTGCAAAAGATTGCGCTCACCGGCAATCACCACGCCGTCATTGGCTGCTTTGTTGCTGGCATCCAATGCGGCTGTCATCAGCTTATTCATATCGGTTTGCATTTGCTGCAGTTCGGCGTGCAATTGATGATGCACCTCATCAAAGGTCTGGCCGGCAAAATTAGCATTGAAATAGTTGCTGGCCTGATTTAACTCGCTGGCAGAATAAGGCTTTTCGGACAGGATGATGCGGTTTTGTACATTGCCATCACTGGTCACAATAATCACCAGGACGCGTTTTTCGGTTAACGGTAGAAATTCCAAATGTTTAAACGCTACGCGTTGCCGTTTAGGAATCATCACCAGCCCTGCAAATTGGGTTAGTTGCGATAGCATATCGGCGGCGCTATTAATCAATTCATTTTGATTCGGTGAATTGAGACCGCTTTTTAAATGCGCAATCGCCTGGTTTTCAAGTGGCTGCACGGTTAATAAGGAGTCGACAAATAAGCGATAGCCTTTTTGGGTGGGAATACGGCCGGCAGAGGTGTGCGGGCTGGCGATAAACCCCAGGTGTTCAAGGTCGCTCATCACGTTACGGATGGTGGCCGCACTTACATCCAAGCCACTGTGCTGCAATAAAGTACGCGAGCCAATCGGCTGGCCATCACTGATGTAATGCTCAACCAGGGTTTTTAATAAGATTTGCGCGCGTTTATCCACAGTTTCTAACTTGTTAATCCAAATTGTATTGAATTGATATTTTGCCTTATTTTCAGACTTCGCTGGTGAGATTCGGTTTCAATTTTATGACATCTCGAAAAAACGCAGTTTTAAGTCGCATTGAATAGCCCGTTCGGGCTAACGAGCCCCATTTTCGTCATAAAAATGCATCTGTTTAAGCTTAGCTTGCGTAAGGCATTATGGATCCCTTGAATCCGTATGCACTTCTTATTCACTTTGTAGCGTATTTACCTTTAAATTAATTTTGAAATTTATTTTGGAGATTTATCATGAAATTCACATGGTCTAAAATCGCACTTGCCCTTGGTTTTGTTGCAAGTACGATGGCGTTTAACGTTGCGCAGGCAGAAAGCTTAGTCGGTATCAACAGCAACAACCAAATTGGCGTATTCGATTCTGCAAATCTAGCTGCAGCGGCTTTTGTTAATATTTCTGGCTTATCGCAGGGCGAGTCTTTAATTGGTATTGATTTAAGGCCGTCAAACAATACCATTTATGGCATCAGCTCATCCAGCAAGCTGTATACATTGGATGCTTACACCGGTGTGGCCTCATTGGTGGGTAGTTTGAGCGGGTATTCCATTAATACCAGCCTTGGTTATGGCTTTGATTTTAACCCGGTCGCTGATTTTGCCGGTGCGGCATCACTGCGCCTGGTAAGCTCCGCAGGCGACAACCTGGCTGTGAATGTAGCAACCGGCGTGGTTGGCAACACGGCAAGCAATATCGGTAGCGGCTACTCAGCGGTGGCTTATGCGAATTCGGATCCTAATCAGGCACCTGGCGCTGCAAGTACTCGACTTTATTACCTGAACAGTACCACCGATACCTTGCATTTAGCGCCTGGCAGCTTTAACGCACCGACCATCTCGCTGATTGGTGAATTGGGTGTGGATATCTTAAGGGCAAACGGTTTTGAGTTGTTTGCTAACGGCAATGCTTTTGCAGCGGTCAATATTAACGATGGTGATTTAAGAAGTGTATTGCTGAGCATTGACTTAATATCAGGCGCGGCGACTCAAGTAGGAACCTTTGTTGGTACGCTAAATGGCTTAACTGGCGCACCCTCTGCGGTACCGGTTCCAGCAGCAGCATGGCTGTTTGGTTCTGCGCTACTGGGCTTTGCAGGCTTTAGACGCAAATCGGTTTAATCCGGCCTTTGTCAATAGCGCTTAATTTTTAGCTAATTTAAGCGCTATTTCAAAAATGCTTTTACAAGGCAGGGGTCCGCTTTTTTATTAATATTTTATAGGCTTACTTTTTCAAAGCGCCTATCTATGATTTAATGCTGGG
>JAZKEN010000110.1:0-2920 GCA_040387035.1 Pseudomonadota bacterium
ACAAAAAAGCACGTACTTTAGAAGTGGCAAAATTAGGCGCGCACATCATTGGCGTGCACACTGGTTTGGATCAACAAGCCGCTGGTCAAACACCATTTGCTGATTTGGCCTTAATTACAGGTTTAAACACAGGCGCTAAAGTTTCTGTGGCTGGTGGCGTTAAAGCGGCAACAGTGCGTCAAGTAGTTGATGCAGGTGCAGATATCGTGGTTGCAGGCGCAGCGATTTACGGCGCAGCAGATCCTGCCGCTTCAGCAGCAGAAATCACCGGTTTAGCACGTGGTAACTCAGCATCAGCTGGTGGTTTAGGTAAATACCTGCCATGGGCATTAATCGCCGGTGCCGTATTATTGGGTCTATATCTGTTAACAGGCAACAAACCAGCTGAAGAAGCACCAGCTGAAGCGCCAGTAGTAGAAGAAGCAGTGCCAGCAGCTGAAACTCCAGCAGCTGAAGCCGCTCCGGTTGAGGCTGCTCCAGTAGAAGCCGCACCTGCAGAAGCTGCTCCAGCGGAAGTAGCACCAACAGAAGCGGCACCAGCAGCTGCTCAGTAATACCCATTCAAGCTAAATTCATTTTAGCCTGTTAAAAAGCCGACTTTTTAGTCGGCTTTTTTATTGGCAGAGAAGTGCTTTATTCCGGTTTAAACTTTATTTAAGTGCAATTTTGCGCCTGACATGTAGTTTGAGTTAAAATACGTTAACAATTTGATTGAATTACTTTAAATATTTTATGCGCCAAGCTGACGTTACACGCAACACCCTGGAAACTCAAATCACAGTATCTATTAATATTGATGGTAACGGTACGGCACAATTTAATACAGGCATTGGTTTTTTAGACCATATGCTGGACCAAATTGCGCGTCATGGCCTGTTTGATTTGAATGTGCAAGCCAAAGGTGATTTACATATCGACGCGCACCACACTGTTGAAGATATTGGAATTACGCTAGGTCAAGCCTTCGCAAAAGCCGTGGGTGACAAAAAGGGCATCAACCGTTATGGTCACGCCTATGTGCCGCTGGATGAGGCATTAAGCCGCGTGGTGCTGGATTTATCTGGCCGTCCCGGCTTGGAATTTCATTGCGAATTTACACGCGCTGCCATCGGCGATTTCGATGTGGATTTGGTGCATGAATTCTTTCAGGGTTTCGTGAATCATGCCAACGTCACCCTGCATATCGATAACCTAAAAGGCCATAACTCCCATCATCAATGTGAAACCATTTTTAAGGCGTTTGGACGTGCCTTGCGCATGGCGGTCACGCCCGATGCGCGTATGGCAGGCATTATGCCATCTACCAAAGGCAGCTTATAAGCACTGCGGTACTTGCAAATGGCTAAATTGTAAATGACCAAAATAGATATTGCAGTCGTTGATTACGGCATGGGCAATTTGCGCTCCGTTTCAAAAGCGGTTGAGCATGTTGCAGATGGTAAATCCGTGGTGGTCACCAGTGACGCTGCCTTGATACAACAGGCGGAGCGGGTGATTTTCCCGGGCCAGGGCGCCATGCCGGATTGCATGCGCGAGCTGGATAGCCGGAACCTGCGCAGCGCCATTTTACACGCTGCAGCCAATAAGCCGTTTTTGGGTATTTGCATTGGCATGCAACTGCTGTTTGATCATTCTGAAGAGGGTGATACAGCAGGGCTAGGCTTATTCAGGGGCGACGTAAAACGTTTTGCCGCGCACCAGGTTGTCAATGACGAAAAGTTGAAAATCCCGCATATGGGCTGGAACCAGGTGTATCAGGTCAGCAATAGCCAAGGTAAAGCACACTGTTTGTGGCAGGGTATAGAAAATGGCACACGCTTTTACCATGTGCATAGTTATTATGCCGCGCCTTTAGATGCCGCCCTGACCGTGGGTGAAACGGAATACCCTAATCGCTTTTGCAGCGTAGTTGCGCAAGACAATATATTCGCAACACAATTCCACGTGGAAAAAAGTGCGCAGGCAGGCTTGCAATTGCTGCGCAATTTTGTATATTGGAAGCCTTAGCGAGTAAGGCTTTATAAACTGAATTCCCTGTAAACTAGAATCCTTCATTATTTTTGTAATTTTAATCAATAACAATCATGCTTATTATTCCTGCAATTGATCTCAAAGACGGCCACTGCGTACGCTTAAAACAGGGCCTTATGGAAGAATCCACCGTATTTTCAGAAGATCCAGGCGCGATGGCGCGGCATTGGGTTGACCAGGGCGGCAAGCGCTTACACCTGGTTGATTTGAACGGCGCGTTTGCAGGTAAGCCCGTCAATGAAGGAGCGATCAAGTCGATTGTGAATGCTGTCAAGGGTGAGATTCCTATTCAGCTGGGCGGCGGTATCCGTGACCTGGAAACTATTGAACGCTATCTGGATGACGGTATCGATTATGTGATTATCGGTACAGCGGCCGTTAAAACACCTGGCTTCCTGCATGAAGCTTGTTATGCTTTTCCTGGGCAGATCATGGTGGGCCTGGATGCTAAAGACGGGAAAGTGGCGATTGATGGCTGGTCGAAACTCACGGGACATGACGTGATTGATTTGGCGAAAAAATTCGAAGACTATGGCGTGAACGCCATTGTTTATACCGATATCGGCCGTGACGGCATGTTAAATGGCGTCAATATCGAAGCCACCGTGGCGTTAGCTCAAGCGTTGACTATTCCGGTGATTGCTTCTGGTGGCGTTACCAATCTGGATGATGTGCGTAAGCTATGCGCTGTAGCCAGTGAAGGTATTATCGGCACCATTACAGGCCGTGCAATCTATGAAGGCACCATTAACTTTGCTGAAGCCCAAAAATTGGCGGACGAATTAAGTGCCTAGAAAATTTGTATGGCTTTAGCTAAGCGCATTATTCCTTGCCTGGATGTGACCGATGGTCGCGTGGTAAAAGGCATCAATTTTTTAGAGCTGCGCGA
>JAZKEN010000111.1:0-6676 GCA_040387035.1 Pseudomonadota bacterium
CGGATTAACAGTCCGTTGCTCTACCGACTGAGCTATCGAGGAATCGGTTACACTTGTGAAGGCGTGATAATACTGGCTTAGTGCTTATTGGTCAATCGTTACACTCAATAATTTGTAGCTTAATGATGAAAAAATATAAAAAATAATTATTTGTTATTAGACGTGTCATTATTGCGCTGCTTATTGCGCCTTTTTTTGTGCCTAGGGCACACGTATTTAGACAAATTGCGGTGGTTGATAGCAGCAAGCTGTGGTTATCCGTTACGATTATTTCTGGTCGTTTATGCTAAGCAAGCGATAAGTAGCGATCAGTCATCATAAATGAGTATTAAAGAAAGCAGGCGGTTATGTTTGATATATCAGTGCCCTGGTGGGAGCTTATTGTTAGAGGCTTGGTGGTTTATGTATTTTTAATTGCCTTGCTGCGTTTAACGGGCAAACGGCAAATAGGCCAGCTTTCGCCATTTGATTTGGTGTTACTGTTGATTTTATCTAACGCTGTGCAAAACTCGATGAATGCCGGCGATAATTCATTGATTGGCGGCCTGATATCGGCCACTACATTGGTTGCGGTAAATTACC
This sequence comes from Pseudomonadota bacterium, assembly GCA_040387035.1. Taxonomy (GTDB): domain Bacteria; phylum Pseudomonadota; class Gammaproteobacteria; order Burkholderiales; family Methylophilaceae; genus Methylotenera_A. The sequence goes on from JAZKEN010000111.1 coordinate 583, forward strand.
TGGTGGGCTTGATCACTTTTAAAAGCAAAAAGCTGGAAGCGTTTATTGAGGGCAGGCCACAGGTGCTTATTCATCAAGGCAAGCTATATGAAGATGTAATGGATGAGGCAAAGTTAACGCGCCAGGAGCTGGACTCCACGTTGCGCCAATCCGGCTATTTTGAGATTAAAGATGTGAAGTTGGCGATACTGGAAAATAATGGCAGCGTAACGGTGCAGGGCTACGAGGCTAAATAATGTCCAAAAAATAGGACGCCCATAAAAAAAAAGACCTTAAAAGGTCTTTTTTATAATGAAGTTAATGAATCGGGCGCTTAATTCAGCGCTTTTTCAATCCTGTCCAAGGCATTACGCAGGTTATCCATCGATGTTGCGAATGAGATGCGGAAATAGCCTTCTGCACCAAAGGCTGAACCAGGTACCACAGCTACATCAAAGCTTTCCAATAGGTATTCTGCCAGCGCCATATCGGTTGCTGCACTGATCTTGCCAGCTTTATGCAGATTGGCAATTGCTGCGCGCGCATCCGGGAAAGCATAAAAAGCGCCGCCTGCCATCAAGCAGCTTAAGCCAGGCATCGCATTGAAGCGATCTACTACATATTTATGGCGCTCTTTGAACGCGGCGACCATAGGCTTGATGCAGTCTTGTGAGCCACTTAATGCCGCTTCTGCGGCATATTGCGAGATGGAAGTCGGGTTGCTGGTGGATTGCGATTGTAAAATTTCCATCGCTTTGATGATGTAAGCCGGGCCAGCCGCATAACCGATGCGCCAGCCAGTCATGGAATAGGCCTTTGAAACCCCATTTAACACGATACAGCGGTCTTTTAGAGCTGGTGTAGCGTTGAGTATGTTGTAGAACTGATCGCCTGTCAGGTTCACATGTTCATACATATCGTCTGTAGCAACCAATACGTGCGGGTGTTTTAATAGCACTTCACCCAGCGCTTTTAGCTCATCCAGGCTATAAACCGCGCCAGTCGGGTTGGAAGGCGAATTAAACATCACCAGTTTGGTTTTAGGTGTAATCGCCGCTTCTAGCTGTGCGGGTAGTAACTTAAAGCCTTGTTCAATACCGCATTGGATAATGATGGGTGTAGCTTCGGCGACCATTGCGATATCGGCATAGCTCACCCAGTACGGCGCTGGCACAATCACTTCATCGCCTTTGTTGAGCACGGCTAAACATAAATTAAAAATGGTTTGCTTGCCGCCTACGCCAACAATTACCTCATTTACAGCATAATCAAAGCCATTTTCATTTTTGAATTTATTTACAATGGCTTTTTTAAGCGCTGGAATACCGCTGACCGGCGTGTATTTGGTGTAACCCGCATTGATAGCCGCAATAGCGGCATCTTTAATATGCTGCGGCGTATCAAAGTCTGGCTCGCCAGCTGCCAGGCCGATAATCGGGCGGCCTTCAGATTTATATTTACCTGCTTTAGCCGTAATGGCTAGGGTGGGAGACTCTTTGATGCTTTGAACGCGCTGAGACAAAACCTGAGAAGACGAATGGGCCAAAATGCACTTTCCTTAATACTTATTAACTGTAGTCAATTGAATAAGCGCTATTTTACGCATAAAAATTGCTTTAAGGAATCACCACATTTAAGCGGCATAAAACAAAAAGAGACCGCATATTGCAGTCTCTTATAGTATTTAGCCAGATTATGTAGCGAATATGATGCTATTTAGTCATCAGCCCGTTAACAGCCATTGGCACAACCCATCATTTCGGAATACTCTGCACCTAAGTCTTTATCAATATCGGATAAAGCCAGTTGAATCCTGTGCATCTCGGCCGCATCGCCTTTATTTTTAGCAATAATGCCCATGTGTACAAGCGCTTCAAAATTGCCTTTATCTAAGTTTGCAGATTGTTGAAACGCCTTAAGTGCCAAGTCTGGCTTGGCTAGATTTTCTTGCGCTAGCCCTAGTGCGTACCAGGCTTCAGTATTGTCAGGTTCTGCTTGCGTCCATTTTGTTGATACATCAGCAAGTTTTGGCCAATCCTGGCGCGACTCGGGTACTGCTGCTTGCATATAAAAAGGTTTTTTATCTTCGTCTTCTTCCCACAGCGCTTTGCCGGTTACCGGGAATACCGTTGTTTCTGGCTCTTTTTCCAGCTTTTCCAGCCATTCGATTGGTAAGGCGTAATGAATGCTACCGCCCAAACCTGCCGTTTTAAATGTATTAATACCCACCAGGCGGCCTTGCATATCAAATAAACCGCTGCCACTAGCACCCATCATGAATTTTGCCGTGCTGCGGATGATTTTGCCTTTATCCGAATCAAACAATGCTTTTACATTGCCGCTTGAGGTAAGCGGGGCGGGCACGCCATTGGAGTGGCCGATGGCAGCCAATTCCTGGCCACGTTTAAGGTCAGTACTTTTGCCAAGCGCTACAGCTTTGAACGGCATTGAGAATGTAGAAACTAGGCATAAGTCATGCCAGGCGTCGACTTTAACCGAGGTGATCGAGTAGGTGTCTTCGCCGCGTGATACCCACGGCTGTTTGGTCGCGCGCAACACATGGCAATTGGTCAAAACTTTATTTTCGCCAACCACTACACCAGAGCCATACGCCAAGCCGCCAGTGGCGTTATAGCCGCGTATCATCACTACGCTATAAAAAGCATCCATCATTTTGGCTGTTTCAAAGGCAAACGCTGATGAAGTGACGGCACATAGCGCCGTTATTAATACTAAAATTCGCATGAAAATCCCCAGGATTAAGATTTATATGAACCGTTGTGATGATGCCTAACGATTTTATTCTGCTAGTAAAGACTTCTAACATTAAACATTAGTTCGTGAACTAAATAAATAGCCTTAAACTAAGACGTATATAGCCACTTGTAATCAAAGTAAGCGCATTTAGATGCAAAACTGCTAGAATTGAAGTCAAACTTTTACACATAAGCTTAGGTAAAACCGCGTGTTCGTCACATTCCCCAATAGTAAGTATCAATTACACCAACCTTTTCCGCCAGCGGGTGACCAGCCTCAGGCCATTGACAAGCTGACGCAAGGCATTAACGATGGCCTCAAGTTTCAAACTTTGCTCGGTGTGACTGGTTCGGGCAAAACTTACACAATGGCCAATGTGATTGCGCGTACTGGCAAGCCGGCGATTGTGATGGCGCCCAATAAAACACTTGCGGCGCAGCTATACAGTGAGTTTCGCGAATTTTTCCCTAACAATTCGGTGGAATATTTCGTCAGCTATTATGACTATTACCAGCCGGAAGCTTATGTGCCTTCGCGCGACCTGTTTATTGAAAAAGATTCCAGCATCAATGAGCATATCGAGCAGATGCGGCTTTCCGCGACCAAAGCGCTGCTAGAGCGTGAAGACAGTATTATCGTCGCCACGGTTTCAGCGATATACGGTATTGGTGACCCTAGTGATTATCACGGCATGGTGTTGCATCTTAAGCAAGGCGAAAAGCTCAGCCAGCGTGAGGCGATCGACCGCCTAATCGGCATGCAGTATGACCGTAACGACTTTGATTTTAGCCGTGGCTGTTTCAGAGTGCGCGGCGACGTGATTGACGTGTTCCCGGCTGAAAATAATGAGACTGCCGTCAGGCTGAGCCTGTTTGATGATGAGATTGAAACCATCACTTTATTTGACCCTTTAACAGGACAAATATTTAATAAAATTCAAAGGTTTACAATATATCCTTCAAGTCATTACGTAACACCGCGTGAGACCACGGTGAAGGCAATGGAGAAGATCAAGAAGGAGTTGGTCGACCGCGTGGCCTTTTATATCAAGGAAGGCAAATTGGTAGAAGCGCAGCGCATTGAGCAACGTACACGCTTTGACCTGGAAATGCTCAACGAAATCGGCTTTTGCAAAGGTATCGAAAACTATTCACGCCATTTGTCCGGCCGCAACCCTGGCGATCCGCCGCCAACGCTGATCGATTACCTGCCAGCTGATGCGTTGATGATCATCGATGAAAGCCATGTGACGGTGCCACAAGTCGGCGGTATGTTCTTGGGCGACAGGTCGCGTAAAACCAACCTGGTTGATTACGGCTGGCGCTTGCCATCGGCAATGGATAACAGGCCGCTTAAATTTGAAGAGTTTGAGCGCATTATGCGCCAATGCGTGTTTGTTTCAGCCACGCCTGCCGATTACGAAAAAAACCACCAGCAACAAGTAGTGGAAATGATTGCGCGGCCTACAGGCCTGGTTGACCCGCAGATCGTGGTGAAACCTGCTGATACGCAAGTGGATGATCTGTTAGGTGAAATCAAGCTACGTGTGGCAGTGGGCGAGCGTGTGCTGGCAACCACTTTAACTAAGCGCATGGCGGAAGACTTGACCGATTACTTGAATGAGCATGGCGTAAAAGTGCGTTATTTACATAGCGATATTGATACGGTTGAGCGTGTGGAAATCATCCGCGACCTGCGCCTGGGCGAGTTTGATGTGCTGGTCGGTATTAACCTGTTGCGTGAAGGCCTGGATATTCCGGAAGTGTCGCTGGTTGCAGTGCTGGACGCAGACAAAGAGGGCTTCTTACGTAGTGAGCGCAGCTTGATTCAAACCTCTGGCCGTGCAGCGCGTAATTTAAATGGTAAGGTGATCTTTTATGCTAATAAAATCACACGCAGCATGAAGCTTGCCATGGATGAAACCGAACGCAGACGAGGTGTACAGCTGGCTTTTAATGAAGCGAATGGTATTGTGCCAAAAGGTATCAGTAAAAGCATCAAAGACATGATTGATGGTGTTTACGATAAAGACGAAGCGCAGCGTGAGCGCAAAGCTGCACAAGACCAGGCCAATTATGAAAGCTTAAGCGAAAAACAACTGGCCAAGGAAATGAAGCGCCTGGAAAAATGCATGCATGATGCAGCCAAAAACCTGGAGTTTGAAAAAGCGGCCGATTTCAGGGATCAGTTGAAAAAACTCAAGATCAAAGTATTTGGCGCAGAAATGCCGGATTTAACTTAATATATAAAAATCAATCTATTGCTAATTATTTTTAAAGTTATTTATTATGTTGATTTCTGATTTTACGCCTATTGTTGGTAGCCTTGCCGCTATTTCAACCACCATCGCTTTTGTGCCGCAAGCCATCCATTCTTACAAAACGCGCGATCTGTCGGGGATATCTTTGCCTATGTACAGCATTTTCACTTTTGGTGTAGCGATGTGGCTTATCTATGGCTTATTGCAGCATGACTGGCCGATTATCATTGCCAATGCCATCACGCTGTGTTTATCGGCCATGATTTTGATACTCAAAGCCAAGCAACTGAGGTAAGCAAATAGCTAACTTAATTGGTTGGCAAAGTCATGATTCACATCACGGTGGCCAGCTTCATCGGCGCGCACAACGATAATCACATCGCGCAATTTGGCGTCTGGCTGCAAATGCCAATAATCGATGGCCAACTGTGGCGCCGGCACATTTTCATATTTGCCGCTATCCACGCCTGCCAGGTATTCGGTATAGCTGTAAACCGCTTCTTCTTCAAAATAACCCACCACGCGGTGCGCGGTTTTCGCTGAGATTAAATACAGTAAAAAGAAACAGTTATAAAAAACGCCTTGTGCAATCAATATCAGCAAGCGCTCAAAAGCGCTAGGTTTGGCGATTTCAATAAAGGTCATCAGGTGCATGCGTTCATTTTCGGCTTCATCCAACAGGGTGCGTATCCAGCCCTTATCCGACTGCATGCGGCGCAATGAGTGCAGGTGCTGCAAGGTGCCGCCAACCATGCCTGGCACCCCGGCGATGGTTTCCAGCACCACCGCGCGATGACCGTAGCGCTCGCTAAAAAAAGTATCCGCAAAAAAACGCATGGCTTTGGTAAAGCTATAAGCGAAATTATCTGAAAAACCGACCGGTTTTTGGTGTTGGTTCAGGTCCACTTGTAGTGCATCATTAGGTGTCATACAAAAGCGCCTTTTTTAAGCTATATCGCTATTAAGGCATTAATTTGCCTGAATTGTTGCAATAACTTTGATTTATCTGACTATTTTGTGCAATCAGATTGATTTACAAAGCCTTATTGACTATAATCGCGTACTTTTCAACCCTTGCCACACCGACAGCATATCGGG
>JAZKEN010000112.1:0-5614 GCA_040387035.1 Pseudomonadota bacterium
GGGCCGATTTCCTTGCCTACCCAATCGCGCAGGTTAGCAACGATTTTCTTGGCCTCTTCACCAGTTGGTCTGGCGCCTTTTAATACCACATAGGCGACAACCGATTCACCTTTGATATCATGCGGTTTGCCAACAACAGCCGCTTCTGCCACCAATGGGTTTGAAACCAGTGCGGATTCGATTTCCATTGTACCCAAGCGGTGACCAGACACATTCAACACATCGTCAATGCGGCCCATGATGGTAAAGTTGCCGGTGTTGGCATCGCGCACGGCACCGTCACCCGCCAAATACAGTTTGCCGCCCAAGTCCACTGGATAGTAGCTGGTTTTAAAGCGTTCCGGGTCATTATAAATATTTCGTATCATGGATGGCCATGGTTTTTTAATCACTAACAGGCCGCCCGTACCCCAAGGCAAATCTTTGCCAGTTTCATCGACAACATCGATCGCTATGCCGGGAAAGGGCATGGTACAGGAGCCGGGTGTGAGTGAATGCGCACCCGGTAATGGTGTGATCACATGGCCGCCAGTTTCCGTTTGCCAGAAGGTATCCGCGATAGGGCAGCGGCCGCCACCCACTTGCTCAAAGTACCACATCCACGCTTCGGGATTGATCGGTTCGCCTACAGTGCCTAATAGACGCAAGCTGCTTAAATCGTATTGTTTAGGGTGCGTGCTGGCATCGGTTTCGCTGGATTTGATCAATGAACGAATCGCAGTTGGTGCGGTATAGAAAATGGATACCTTATGCTTTTCAATCATCTGCCAGAAACGGCCAGCATTAGGGTAGGTCGGGATACCCTCAAACACCACTTGTGTCGCGCCCATTGCCAAGGGGCCATAGGTCACATAGCTGTGGCCGGTAATCCAGCCCACATCGGCCGTACACCAATACACGTCGTTTGGTTTTACATCGAAGGTCCAGCGCATGGTGTTCATGGCATGCAGTAAATAACCCGCGGAGCTGTGCTGCACACCTTTAGGTTTGCCCGTAGAGCCGCTGGTATACAATAAAAAGAGCGGATGTTCGGCATTCACCATCACTGGTTCGCAAGTGTCTGGCTGGTTTGCAATCAAATCACTCCACCACACATCGTTTGTATTCCAGGCGATATCCAGTCCGGTTTTCTTCAGTACGATGACTTTTTGAATTGCTTCACAACCGCCCATGGCAATACCTTCATCCACAGCCGCTTTTAATGGCAAGGTCTTGCCACCACGGTATTGACCATCTGAAGTAATCACCGCCACCGCACCTGCATCAATCATGCGCTCATTCAAGCTCTTGGCCGAAAAGCCACCAAACACAACAGAATGCGTTAAACCCAAGCGTGCGCAGGCTTGCATGGCCACAATCGCTTCAATACCCATTGGTAAATAGATGATGACGCGTGCGCCAATCGGTAGATTGAGCGTTTTTAAACCATTGGCGAATTGACACACTTGATGGTAAAGCTCTTTGTAAGTGACTGTCTTTGTATCGCCATTATCTGCTTCAAAAATAATCGCGGTTTTATTGGGGATTGTGGCTAAGTGCTTATCCAAACAGTTGACTGATACGTTCAACTCGCCATCTTCAAACCACTTATAGAACGGCGCTTGTGATTCATTTAAGGTCTTTGTAAATGGTTTATGCCAAACCAGTAATTCACGCGCTAATTTTGCCCAAAAACCTTCATAATCCGCTTCTGCTTCTGCACACAGTGAGTTGTATGCATCTAAGCCTGCCACATTTGCCTGTGCGATGAATGCCTCACTCGGATGAAATACGCGGTTTTCGGTTAAAACAGATTCAATAGCCATGCAACGCAACTCCCAAATTTGTCATTATTCGCAATGACATAGTAATTTTTATAATAATGTTTAAGGTAAGATGTAACACAATAACTAAACGTCATATTACCTTAAAAATCGCATGCTAACACTGGATAAATATTTAACGCAAACCCAAGCGCCAACTCGTTTTGAGGCTGGATTGCAACACTTGGTCGATTGCAGTTTGTACGCAGGACGTTTGCTGGCAAAAGATGCCTCAATACTAGAAGATTTGCTAGAAAATCATCAGCAAACTTATACGCCTGAAAAGATGCAGCACTTTTTAAGTGAGGCAAAAATAAGTGACGAACCATCATTAAAAAAAGCCTTAAGACAATTACGTCAGCGCGTTTTGCTCAGAATCATTTACCGCGATTTGAATCAATTGTGCGATTTGAATGAGGTTATGCAAACTACTTCCGAGTTGGCAGAAATCACCATTCAAACGGCGGTCGACTTACATGCAAAATGGCTGGAAGCGGCTTATGGTAAGCCTGGTAGCGACACTGGCTTGCCGCAGCAGATGATTGTGGTGGGTATGGGTAAGCTGGGCGGTGTTGAGCTAAACGTATCCTCCGATGTGGATCTGATCTTTAGTTTTGAGGCGGTGGGCGAAACAGCTGGATCGGCTGATGGCAGTAATGTGATCAGCAACCAGGATTTTTTTAATAAACTGGGTAAAAAGGTTATCACTGCGCTGGATGATGTGACCGAAGATGGTTTTGTGTTCAGGGTGGATATGCGCTTGCGTCCGTTTGGTTCTGAGGGTGTTTTGGTGCCCAACTGCGATGCCCTGGAAGAGTATTACCAAAACAACGGGCGCGAGTGGGAGCGCTATGCCTGGATAAAAGGCCGTGTAGTGGCAGGGCCAAAGGACAAGATTACCAAGCTTTTGAAACCGTTTGTATTTAGGAAATACCTGGATTACAACGCATTAACCAGCCTGCGCGATTTAAAAATGCAGATCCAGCGCGATGTGATGCAAAAGGGCCTGCAAGACAATATTAAGCTGGGCCGCGGCGGTATTCGCGAGATTGAATTTATTGCCCAGGTTTTCCAGTTGATACGTGGCGGAACGGATGCCAGTTTACAAATAAAACCGACTATACAAGTATTAAAGCTGTTGCAGAACAAAAGTTTATTACCAGAAAAAACGGTGAGTGAATTAACTAGCGCTTACGTTTTTTTAAGAAATTTAGAACACCGCCTGATGTATGTGGACGATCAGCAAACGCAGGATTTACCCAAGAATGATGCACCCCGTACGCGTATCGCCAAAGCGATGCAGTATGCAGACTGGGACAGCTTTTTAGCGCAATTGAATGTGCACCGGCAGATCGTGCAGCAGCATTTTGATGCGACTTTTAATGCTGAAGCGATTAGTGCGAGTCCATCCCAGGATGCGGATAAATCAGCGTCCGTTTACCAGGCGCTGTGGCAACAAACGCTTGAGCCCAATATTGCCTTGCCAGCATTATCAGATGCTGGTTACGTTGAAGCTGCTGAAGCTTTGCAGCGCCTAAAAATGCTGCGTGCCAGCAGTCGCTACCAGCAGTTGCCAGAAAGCAGCCGCCAGCGATTCGATCGCCTGATGCCCTTGGTGATTGAGATTGCCGCAAAGGAAGACAATAGCGATATTGCCCTGTTGCGTACCATCAGCCTGCTGGAAAATATTTGCCGCCGTGCCAGTTACCTGGCTTTGTTGGCTGAATATCCGCAGGCCCTGAATCTGGTGATCAAGCTATGCGCTGCCAGTCCGTGGTTAGCACAATATCTATCTTCGCATCCAATTTTGCTGGATGAGTTACTGGATTCGCGCACGCTGTACGAAGAGCCGGATTTCGCTGTACTGAAAGCGGAATTAATCGAAAAAATGCAGCATTTGCAAGGTGACACTGAAGCGCAAATGGATGCCATGCGCCACTTTAAACATGCCACCATCCTGAAATTTGCTGCACAGGATGTGGCTGGCGCATTGCCGTTAGAGATTTTGTCTGATTATCTCAGTAACCTGGCTGATGTGATTTTGCAGGTAAGCCTGCAAACCATTTGGGATAGCCTGAAATTCAAGCATATCGCCATTCCCAAATTTGCCGTGATTGGTTATGGTAAGCTGGGTAGCAAAGAACTGGGTTATATGTCCGACCTGGATATTATTTTTCTTTATAGCCAGTCGCATGAAAATGCTGGGGATAAAGACGACTCACCTGAAGCCAGCGAAATCTACGCACGCTTTGCGCAACGTATTAATAACTGGTTTAACAGCTTAACCAATGCTGGTTTGCTATACGAAACCGATTTGCAACTGCGCCCGGATGGTAATAGTGGCTTGCTGGTGAGCAGCATCGCAGCATTCAAGGAATACCAACTCACCAAGGCATGGGTGTGGGAACATCAGGCCTTAACGCGTGCACGCTTGATTGCAGGCGATGCCGATATCGGCAGGGCGTTTGAGCAAGTGCGGGTTGAAGTATTAAGCCAGCAGCGCGATGTGGACGCGCTTAAAAAATCGGTGGTGGAAATGCGCGAAAAAATGCGCGCCAGCCACAAGCCGCATGCGGGGCAGTTTGATATAAAACAGGATGCCGGCGGTATTATTGATGTGGAATTCCTGGTGCAGTTTCTGGTGTTGTCACATGCAAAACAACACCCGGAATTAACTAAAAATATCGGCAATATCGCTTTATTAAGATTGCTGGCATCACTCAATATTATTGAAGATGAGATCGCAGAAAACGTGGTGATTGCTTACAGGGAATACCGAAAAATGCAACACGCGCTTAAGTTGCAAGGTGTGACACACAGCAGGGTGGAAACAAGCCTGGTGACAGCGCATGCCAAAGCCGTAGTAGCGTTATGGAACTACGTCTTTGGGCCACAGTAATTATTGCGTTTTTTATCTATCGCTTCCAGACTTTGCCATAAGCTTCCAGCAAACGCTGATGCATAGCGCTGCCTTGCATATTGTCGCCTAGTAATCCCAAGCCAAAATATTGCTCTTCACGGTTCAGCAATTTGTGCGCTTGTTGCAAGGTTTCTGTGCCGTACATCAAGCTTAGATTCGCTTCAAATTCAGTAGTATCTTCCGATTCAGTCATGTCTTTGATTTGCACGATATTGTCAATGCAGCGGTAAACGCGGGCGCGCTTTTCGGGTAATTCGCCAAACTGCGCAATCCAGGCACAGCCTTCTAAAGTCTCATCAACATCACCTGCAGCAAGCGCGGCAAGGGTTTTTAACTCACCTGCGCGTAAATCGACCCAAGTCGTATTGGGGTCTGCGCATAAGCCAATCAATGTAGTCACTGGCAATTCATCCGCCAGCTCTAAATCGAGCAGGGTTTCTAATAAGTCAGCCGATTCAGCTTGGCTTAGTTCTGGCAAACGCAACGCAAAAGGGCGCACCAGGTTGCCGACGGTGTTGTTTTCCCATTGCAGTTCTTCAACCGGGTAGATCTCACTCATGCCAGGCACAAAAATGCGGCAGGCGTATACGCCCAAATGGGTAAAGTCAGCGATATACATATCGTGGCCGCTGTTGTGGATGGTATTCACGCACCAGTTGTAATCTTCTTCTGTCGTGGTACCGAAATTCCAATCCACGAATTCGTAATCCGGCGTGCTGCGCAAAAAGTCCCAGCTGATGACGCCGCTGGAATCCACAAAGTGAATTTCCAGGTTTTGTGAATCCGCGATTTCTTCCATATCAAAACCCGGTGCTACAAAGCCTTTCAGGCTATCCATGGCGCGGCCTTGCAGTAATTCGGTCAGTGCACGCTCAAGGGCAACTTCAAAGCG
>JAZKEN010000112.1:5714-27527 GCA_040387035.1 Pseudomonadota bacterium
TGGCGCGGCCTTGCAGTAATTCGGTCAGTGCACGCTCAAGGGCAACTTCAAAGCGCGGATGCGCACCAAAGCTGGCAAAGCAGCCTTGATCTTCCGGGTGAAGCAGCGTTACGTTCATCACAGGATACTGGCCACCCAGTGAAGCGTCTTTTACTAGGATGCCATAACCCGCATCACGCAGGCCTTTGATGCCAGCGGCAATGCGTGGGTAACGGTTCAACACGCTTTCAGGCACGTCAGGCAGGCAAATGCCTTCACGGATGATTTTATATTTGATATCCCGCTCAAAAATCTCAGCCAGTGCCTGCGTACGCGCTTCCATCATGGTATTGCCGGCACTCATACCGTTGCTCACGTATAAGTTGCCGATCAAATTGACAGGAAACAGCACGCTTTTACCATCACGCAACCGTGTGTAAGGAATGGCGCAGATACCACGTTGTTTGTTGCCGGAATTCAAGTCAATCAGGTTGCTGGCAGGGCAGGTGCCTTCCGGGTTATAAAACTGTTGCAGTTCAGGGGTCAATAGTTCTTTCGGCCATTTGTCGCCTGACTTTCCTTCACCCAGGGGAATCCATTGCTCATTCGGGTAATGCACAAAATCTTTATTGGCGATTGTTTCGCCTAAGTAAAAATGCGTCCAAAAGTAGTTGGTGCTTAAACGTTCAAAATATTCGCCCAGTGCACTGGCTCTGGCAGCCAATTGCGATGCGCCTTTACCGTTGGTGAACAGGCGCGGGCAGTCTCTATCAATCACATGTACAGACCAGATACCTTCTATCTCGTTGAGCCAAGATTTCTCTTCGGTATGAATATTGAGCGCCAATAATTTGGCTTGCAGGGTGGCGATGGAAGATTCTAAAGAAGCGTCTTTGCTGGGAATAAAGGTTTCGTTTGCACCGGATTGAGGGGCAATAAAGGTTTGCGTGATTGTCATAAGATTAAGCGGCTAAATAAAATTAAGGCTAGCAGAATATCACGCGCAAGCCATAACCCAATGAATATGTTTTGAGTTAAGATTCATGCTAATTAAAAACAAGGTGCGGCCATGAAAAAAATCGAAAAAACACCATTATGGGTAACGCTGGTCTACGCGAATGTACACACGCGCAAAATGGCGTTAATCATGGTGATTTTGTGTGTGGTATTTACCTTGTACTGCGTGCCTTGGGCGCACTTCTCAAAAAACGCCGTGGTAACTAAATTATTTGTAATCCACGACTGGAGCTGGGTTGCCATGATGATTCCCATGACAATCTGGTATTGGGTCAGCCTGAAGTGGGTGGATAAAAACGCCGGCTGGGAATCCTGAGCTTAAACTAGACGCCCCAGCGCAAAGCGGCCGTGTGCACTGGGGTATCCCAATGCTGTTTGATTTCATCATCCAGTACACATAAGGTAATCGAGGCGCCTGCCATATCCAGCGCGGTGACATAATTGCCGACCAATGAACGCGTGATTTTAATGCCATGCTGGCTGAATAATTTGGCAGCCGTGTTGTAAATCAAATATAGCTCCATCAGGGGTGTGGCACCAAAGCCATTGATCAATAGCAAAGCCTCATTGTTGAAATCAATACCTCGCGCTATAAAATCCGCTATGATCGCATCCACACAATCCTTCACAATCGCATCCGCTTCGCGCATCACTTCACGCCTGCGGCCAGGTTCGCCATGAATCCCAACACCCATTTCCAGCTCGGTATGGTCGATATCAAAAGTAGGGCGGCCTGCGGCAGGCACGGTGCAACTGGTGAGGGCCACACCCATGCTGGCAATGCGATGGTTCACTTTATCACCCAGTGCTTTGCAGGCTTGCAGGCTTGCGCCTGTTTCTGCCAGGCTACCAACACATTTTTCCACAATCACTGTACCGGCAACGCCGCGGCGCCCGGTTGTATAGGTGGAATTGATCACTGCTACGTCATCGCTGGTGAGGACTGTAGCCGATTCAAACGGCAGCATTTCTGCCGCCATTTCAAAATTCATCACATCGCCTGAATAATTTTTGACGATGAATAATATGCCATTGCCAGTATTGACCGCTTCTGCGGCTGCCAGCATCTGGTCTGGGGTTGGTGAGGTAAACACATGGCCTGGGCAAGCCGCATCCAGCATGCCAAAACCGATATACCCGGCATGCAATGGCTCATGCCCGCAGCCACCACCGGAAATAATGGCCACTTTATTTTTGGCCTTGTTTTGACGCGTTATGTAAACAGGGTCTAAATGCAGACTGACTAAATCGCCATGCGCACTGGCAAAGCCCGATAAGCTTTCAACTAAAACATTATCGACATGGTTGATAAATTTCTTCATTTAATTTTTGCCTTCAATCAATAAATCACACACGGTATACAACATCACCTGGCAACTTTTCGCGCCTGCATCCAGATGCCCTATGGCACGATCGCCCAAGCCTGCGGCACGGCCTTTAGTGGCAATCAAGCCTCGCGTTGATTCCAAACCGATGTCGGCCGCCAGTTTGATGGCATGGCAAATCTCAGCCAGGTTTTTGCCTTCTACAGCGCTTAATGTAAAGGCGGTAGAAACCGGGATCAGTACATCCAGCATGGTTTTTTCACCTAAGCTGGCTTTGCCGCGCTGCATAATCGCTTGCACGCCTGCGGCAAACGCAGCGGCTATTTCAAGCGGATTATTGCCGCCATTTTCCTTGATAACTTTTGCCATGCTCATAAAAAAACTGGCAAACAATGGTCCGGATGCGCCACCAATCGTACTGAGCAGCTTCATGCCGATTTTGTTAAGCACTTCATCAGCGGGTAACGGCAGCAACTCGTTATACAGGCCAGCAACCACCTCTGTGCCGCGCTTCATATTGATATAGTGATCACCATCGCCAATCGCGCGATCCAGCGATTCAATTTCCGATTCGTTGGCAACAATCGCAGCATGAATGGCAAGGCTGGCAGATAATATATTGGTTGTTTTCATTTAAATAGTTTAAAACTAAATGGTGATTTATTAAAACCTATTTTACTTGTAAGCCTTAATAAAAATAGCAGACTAATGTAACTTATCCGCTCAAACCAAGTCGGACTGTATGCATTACTTTATTGTGGAGCCACCATGAAACAGTTATTAAGCGTATTTATACTCCTTGCTTTAAGCTTTGTTGGATTTGCCTATGCAAGCGAAGCGCCAAAAGAGATTTCTGTTAAAGAAGTCCAACAATTTGTCGATAGCAAAGCAAAAAATGTGGCGATTTTAGATGCCAACAATGACAATGCGCGAACAGATGCCGGTGTAGTGCCAGGCGCAATATTGCTGACTTCTTACAATCAATACGCACTCACCGAATTACCAAAAGATAAAAATACGACCCTGGTTTTTTATTGCTATAACACTTATTGCCAAGCGTCGCATCTAGCGGCACAGCGCGCTATTGGCGCAGGCTACAAAGATGCGCGCGTGATGAAAGCGGGCATTATGGGCTGGAATGCAGCGGTAGGAAAAACTTAACTATAACGGATAGCGAAGTTTGTCAGTTGATACACACCACTGCAGCAAGGCGGTTAAGATTCTGTTCATTGCTAGGCTCAACGATATGGGCCATGTTGTAGGCAAGTGCTTCGTTTTCAAATGCCTGAACCCAATTCAGGATTGAGCCGTTTCCAATGTCTTTAATGGTGATGGTAAGGGTGAATTTGGGTTCTGAGCTATGGTAAATAACCACTTTTTGTTCTGGAACTATTTCAATAAATTTGCTTTCGTTTTCATAATCCTTGCCATCCGGGCCATGCATCACAAATGACCACTTGCCACCATTTTTAAATTCAAAAACATCAAATGTATTCGTAAACCCCGCTGGCCCCCACCATTCTGCCAGCAGCTCTTCGTTGCTAAATGCATCAAAAACGGCTTGAGGACTAGCAAGAATTTTTCTGGATGTCTTAAATGCTTTCACTGTAAGCCCCCCAAAACCTGGTTTATCTAAATACGCTATCAAGCAGCGCGTATCTCTCATTGATTAAGTAATTGATTGGGAGTTAGGTTTGTGTAAAGCGATTTGCAGAAACCGGAAATTACAATTCCGAATCAGAAACAATCTTTTAAAGACTTTACCCCAAACCGGCTAGGCTTAAAACACCTCAAATTGGGTAGGGTGAGCAATCAAATTCAGAAAAGAAATGAAAAAAAGGCAATCACCAAGCATTGCCAAAAAGTGTATTCCTTCAATCTTATAAGCCAATCCTTCATTGCCCAAAGTTTGAATGAATGAGCGGAATGTTTGAACTGAGGAGAGGGGTTAATCCTTATTTACGGATGCACGCGCTCAATCTCGGCAATAGCCTTCACCGGCACGAATTGTTAAGCAGTTGGACTTCCCACTCAGCCACTTCATTCCCGTTTCATCGCCATTCGTTGCGCGAAGTGTCTCTTTGACGCCATTGCGTTCAAACTCGACAGCATTGCCCGCTGCCTGACCTTGAAAGGTGCGGGGTCCGTCCAAGTCTTGGATAGTGACTTCATACTTTCCGTTTCCGCCGACCAGCTGCAGAAATGTTCCTTCCGGACCGTTCCACTTGCCAAGCCACTTGTCGGCTAGCGGGGTCGATATAGCATTAGCAGAGTCTGCTGTGACGACTTGTGAACCCGACTTACCATCTTCACAACCAGTGATCAGCATTGCCAGCGCAGCGCAAATTAAAAAGCGGTGTATGAATTGTATTGAGGTGTGCATTTGATTCCTTACTTTTGAATTAAGGTATTGGCTTTAGCCAGTCCCGCTTGAATGATGGGTTAGACAATGAATGCTTATTTACTGAGTTTTTCTTGAACATTTTTACGCATTTTCTTGTTAAGTTGTTCAAACTCTTCAATCAACCTATCACAAGATTCTTTCTCAGCTTGACATAGAGCAGTCGTTTTCATATACACACCACCATCTTCATTTTGTTTCAACTCGCGTTTCACAACCGCTGGATGAGCATAATGGCCTTCAGGGGTGAATGACCAAACCGCAAGTGGTGATGTATCGTTTCCAATTAACCAACCATCGGGTTTGGTAATATTAAATGTAACTGTTGTTTTTGCTTTGAGAAAAGTTAATGCCTCATTGATTGAATTAAAGCCGACGCCTTTCTCCAATTTAACTTCATCAGCATTTGCAAATATTGACGCTAACAATAATAAAGCTGCTAATTTTATTTGTTTTTTTCTCATAATTGCCTAACGTTTAAATTATGGGGCTGGCTTTAGCCAGTCCTGCTTGAATGATGGGTTAGGTAATATTTTATGAGTATACATACCCTAACTATAGTAAAAAGTAATACCAACTGCAATGACAAGAATTAATCCAATGCCCAGCCACTCGGATATTAACTTTGAATTTTTATAACTAACTTTGGTGTGATACATACAATAATGAAAAGCGACCAGAACAGGGATTAAAACAATAAAATCCCAAAGCTTTGCAAAAAGGTGCATTTCTGCAATTCTATAAAGCCAATCCATTATTGCCTAACGTTTGAATTAGGGGGCTGGCTTTAGCCAGTCCCGCTTGAATGATGGGTTAGGATGCGTTTAGCATAAGCGCTTAGCTCAGGCCACAAGAGGATAATAAGGCCTGTAAGGCAGACCGTGGTAAGTAGCACCCCTTGGAAAAGAGCAGATGATGCAGCAACAAGCCCAGAAAAGCTGGGACTTATGTTGTGCCAGACAATGCTACCAAATAAAAAAGTGGGGAAAAGCAGCATTGCGGCGCTAACTCTGCGGCTGTTTTTAAGCGCATTCGGAAAATGCGATGGAATGATTGCTGTCACCCATAATGGTGCAGCAACCACGGCGCCAGCAAGAACCCAAAATGCCGATATACCCGCAGAATATGATTGAGGTTCGACTGCTTGCGAAAAGTCACTACCAAGAAGTAAGACGAACCCACCGCAAAGAGCGGCACCGATTAGCAAAATCAAGCGTAGCAATATGGACATCAGTAACCTAACGTTTGAATTAAGGGGCGCCGTTAGGCGTCCCGCTTGAATGATGGGTTAGGCTTTTTTATTAAGTTCACGTTTGCGCTCATCAATTTCAATTTCCATACGTTTAGCTTCTTCAGCACTTTCTAAATGTTCTTTTTTTCGATTGGCTTCCTTGACCCATGGATGATTATTTTTGTCTCTTTTCAATTTGAACAGAATACCAATTGAGAGTATTGCAAGTAGGAGTGCCCATGCTAAATAAGTTAGAGTCGCGTGCCCTTGCGCAAAATAAATAACTCTAATTAGTGCGGCAACTCCAAATGCTATGCAAGCAAAGAGTGATATAAATTTTTTTGAAGAATTAGCCAATATTAATATGCAGATAGCAATCATAACGAAATGAATATGTCTTATTTCATTTGATAGGCAAGAAAACCCTTTCCAAGCGATATAGTAATCGCATGTTAAGTTTGGAAAGTTCAGTGCTTGTGAGTTTGGAATTGCCACTAATTCAAAACTTGATAACAAAGAGCCAAACCCACGAAAGCTAATATGCGAAACAATATTAAAGCCTAACGTAAAGTAGTCATCCTAAATGACGCAAAGCTTTGCATCATCAGTGTCTTTAATAATAAAAAAATAGACATTGTTTTTAAATTAATCATATACTTATTTTAATTTAGTAAATCCTAAAATGCCATGGTTAATACACCAGTCATAAGCCATTCTCCCAAGCTGCTTGATATTGTGCGCGGTAAGATACGGGCTAAGCATTACAGTATACGTACAGAGCAGGCTTATATAGACTGGATTAAACGCTATATTTTTCATTTTGAAAAGCAACACCCTAAAGATTTAGGCGCTAATGAAGTAGAGCAGTTTTTAACGTATTTGGCAGTGCATGGCAACGTGGCAGCTAGCACACAAAATCAAGCCAAAAGTGCCTTGTTGTTTTTATATAAAGAGGTGTTAGGCACGGCTTTGCCATGGATGGATAATGTCGTGCAGGCTAAAGTGCCTAAACGTTTGCCGGTGGTGATGACCAAGCATGAAGTGCTGAATGTGCTGAGCCAGTTAACGGGAACGCATCATTTGATTGTAAGTCTGTTATATGGCACGGGGATGCGTATTTTAGAGGTGTTGCGCTTGCGCGTGAAAGATATTGATTTTGCACGTAAGGAGATTTTGATTAGGGACGGCAAAGGCTTTAAAGATAGGGTAACAATGTTGCCTGCGAGTCTGGTTGATGTGCTTCGCAAGCATTTGGGTAAAGTTAAAACCTTGCACGAAAACGATATATCCAATGGGTATGGCGAGGTGTATATGCCACAGGCTTTGGGTAAAAAGTATCCCAGTGCTGGCCGGGATTGGGCTTGGCAATATGTATTTCCATCGGGCAAACTGTCTTTAGATCCGCGTTCCAATGCAACGCGCAGGCATCATGTGCAAGGCCAGGCGGTTCAGCGCGCGGTGCGCCAGGCTGTGTTGGATGCTGGTATTAGCAAGCACGCCACGCCACATACATTTAGGCATAGTTTTGCTACACATTTGTTAGAAGCCGGTTATGATATTCGTACTGTGCAGGAGTTACTTGGGCATGCGGATGTAACGACTACCATGATTTATACCCATGTGCTGAATAAAGGCGGGCGGGGAGTTAGCAGTCCGTTAGATAATTTGTAGGTTTTGTACGCCGCACGGTTTATATTTGTAAGCCTGTGTTAAATTAATTGTTTATTAAAAGGCTTTAATGATGCCAAATTTGCAGCAGTATCGCGTTAAACACAATTCAAAATTCTCACTTAAAAGCATTAAGCCGGACGATAAATCCGAGCGCGGTGCGACTAAAGAAGCGGATGCCTTAGAGCTGGAAAAACTGGCCAGTAAAATCAATGCCTTACAGGATATTTTGTATGCGCAGGGCAAACATAAAATTCTGCTGATCTTGCAGGGCATGGATGCCAGTGGCAAGGATGGCACGGTACGCCATGTGTTCAGCGAATGCGATCCGCTGGGCATTCGCCTGGCCAATTTTAAAGCACCTAGTGCTGAAGAGTTGGCGCACGACTACCTGTGGCGTGTGCACAAACAGGTGCCGCAAAAAGGCGAGATTGTGATTTTTAATCGCAGTCATTATGAAGACGTGCTGATCGTCAAAGTGCACGATTGGATTGACGAGGCGGAATGTAAACGCCGCTATGCGCAGATTAATGCCTTTGAAAAACAGTTAACAGAAACCGGCACGGTGATTATCAAATGCTATTTGCATATCTCAAAATCAGAGCAAAAAGCGCGTATGCAAGACAGGTTGGACGACCCTACCAAAACCTGGAAATTTAACCCGAACGACTTAAAAGAACGTGCATTGTGGCCACAATATATGCAGGCATATGAGCATGCAATGAGCGCCACCAGCACGGCTTATGCACCTTGGTATGTGATCCCGGCCGATTCTAAAATGAATCGTAACTTATTGATTTCTCGCCTGTTATTTGGCGCGCTGAAAAAGCTGCAGCTAGAGTATCCGCCAGTGCCGGCTGAATTCAAGACGATTACGATCGATGATTAACAAGCCTGATTAATTATGAGCCTGCG
Organism: Pseudomonadota bacterium; assembly: GCA_040387035.1. Taxonomy (GTDB): domain Bacteria; phylum Pseudomonadota; class Gammaproteobacteria; order Burkholderiales; family Methylophilaceae; genus Methylotenera_A. Next base: position 14,251 of record JAZKEN010000112.1, read on the forward strand.
TTTCCGCCTGAATTTACTGATTACTGCTTTGCTACTGCTGTTTATGCTGGCAGTGGGATACGTTATTCTAAAGGGCACAAAAGCATCCATTCAAGAAGGCGTAGAGGCGGCTACGCGCGTCACTGTGCAATTATTGGATACGGTGGTGGTCAGCTCAATCCAAAATCCTGAGTGGGGTTACACGCATGATGTGATGCGCCGTTTTTTGGAGCACTTAGGCCATGTGCGTAGTAATGAAATCTATCTGTATAACTTAAATGGTGCCTTGCTTTTTAAATCGCCCCCATCTAAGTACCGTTCCGATATAAGCCCGCCGCGCTGGTTTGAAAACATGCTGAACCCGCATGAAAAATCCGTCACGCGCTTGATCCGCTTTGGCAAATTGATCGTTACCCCTAACCCCGCAGGTGCCATACGCGAGGCATGGGGGAAAATGCGCTTTTTGTTCTGGGTGGGGCTGGCTTTCTTTATCTTGCTAAATGCTATTGTGTATTGGATGCTTGGCCGCTGGTTGCGACCTTTGCAACCCATGTTAAAAGCCATTAACCAAATGGAGCAGGGCGATTTAACCACCCGCTTGCCGCATTTTGATTTGCCGGAATTCGGCTCGATCGCTAAAAACTTTAACCTGATGGGTGAATCGCTGCAAAAAAGCACGGCCGAAAATCAACGTTTGGCGCTGATTGCGCAGCAAACCGCAGATGCGGTGATGATTCATGATTTAAACGGCAATATCTCGTTTTGGAACGCAGCCGCGCAAAAAATATTTGGCTATGCACCAGCGGATATTATTGGTAAATCAGCCAGTATCCTGATTCCAAAAGGGCAAGAGCGTGATTTAGCACAGAATATGCGTGCCATTAACGACAGGCGCAATGTGGATAATCACGACACACAACGCACGGCCCGCGATGGGCGCATTGTGGATGTGTCTATATCGGCTGCGCCTTTGATTGACCCGCTTACCAATGAGCTGATTGGCGACATTTGTAGTATGCGTGATATTACCGAGCGCAAGCATGCTGAAATTGCCGAGCGCAAAGCCGAAGTGGCGGAAAATAAATTGGAAGAAAATCGCCAAATCACGCATTTGATTCAAAAACATATTGAAGACGAGCGCCGCAGCCTAGCGCGCGAATTGCATGATGAGCTGGGCCAATATGTGACCGCGATTAAAACGTTTGCAGTCGCCATTGCCAATAAAACAAGGGAAAAAGCGCCGGAAGTTGAAGCCAGCGCACAAACCATTGTGGCCGCTGCCAACCATATTTACGATGGTATGCATAATATTATCCGGCAATTACGCCCTGGCTCGCTGGACAATCTGGGTTTGGTGGAAACCTTGAAAGACACTATTAATAACGTACAAAAACAGCAGCCTAACTTGAATATTACGCTGGATTTATCCGGCAATTTGGATGCTTTGGGCGAAAGTTTAAACATTAATATCTATCGCATTGTGCAGGAATCGATCAATAACGCGATTAAACATGCGGAGGCCAAAAATATAGCAATAAAACTGGCAATAACAAAAACCGGTGCGCTGCAATTGACGATTAAAGATGATGGCAAAGGTATGGATGTCAACGCGGTTGACCAGACCAATCATTTCGGTTTGCTGGGCATGCGCGAGCGTGTGCAAGGTTTTAAAGGCAGTTTTAATGTAGATTCTGAACCAAATACGCAAATAGCAACCAAAGCAGGTAGTAAAAAAGCGGCTGCCAAATCAGGCGCTACCGAATCAACAGGTACGACAATTTATATTAATATTCCGCAAGCGTTAAACGTGAGCAATTAGCAAAAGGCAATAGATGAGTCAAATCAATGTGATGCTGGTCGATGACCATGCGGTAGTGCGTATGGGCTTTAAAATGTTGCTAGAATCAGCCAGCGAAATCAAAGTGATTGCCGAAGCCGAAAACGGTGAAACCGCGATCAAGAGCTATATGGAGTTTAAGCCGGATGTGGTGGTGATGGATATCACCATGCCGGGCATAGGCGGTATGGAAGCCATAGAGCGCATTCTGGCCAAAGAAAGCCATGCCAAGATTTTGGTGCTATCGGCACATGAAGATTCCGTGCATCCCAAGCGCGTATTGAATGCAGGCGCCATGGGTTACTTAACCAAGCGCAGCGCGGCAGAAGAGCTGATTAAAGCCATTCGCACCGTGGCGGGCGGCAAAAAATACATTGAGGCAAGCATTGCCCAGCAAATGGCGATTCAGCAATTATCGGGTGAACAAAACCCGGTGGATGTTTTAAGTGAACGTGAATTTGAAGTGTTTATGTCGCTGGCAAAAGGCAAAACCACCAATGAGATCGCTGAAACGCTATTTCTAAGCCCGCGCACCGTTGGCACGCATTTGTACAACATCAAGCAGAAACTCAATGCCAATAACTCAGCAGAGATCGCACTGATCGCCATGCGTAGTGGATTGATTGACCCTTAAGCTTAAATTCAAACGTCGATTAGTGGACTTTATAGCGCGCTATATTTAACTCGCCGGGGTTGGCTAATTCCACCAGCGTCACACTGCCGCTGGGCAGTTTGCCGAATTCCGGCGGTATCAGGAAAGTAATGAATTGCTGATGTTGCTTAAATTTAGCATTAGCGGATTCTGTCTTGATCTGGCCAGTGGCCACTTGCCATAATTTCCACTCGCGCGGTTTTGGTAAGGTTGTGGCGCCCATTAATTGTGCCTTGGCGTAAACCGCGTCTTTTTCTTCACCAATCAGCAAATTAAATAGCTCAACACGCACCAGCTGGCTGCTGATGGCCACTGCAATCGGCGTTTCAATTTCGGGTAACTGTTCCGGCAAGGGCTCTGCAATCGGCTTCACTGGCTCAAAGCGCGCATTGGCAAAAGCGATTAAGTAGGGATCGGGTACGGTATCTTTTAAAACAATACTTTTTGGCTTGCGGTCAAACTGGTCTTTGGTGTCAATTTCTTGCACGTCCAACGCCGTGGCTACGGCACTGTCCGCTATGCTGGTAGCAATTGACCTTGCAATCTGTTGCGCAATGGTGCCGCCTAAACAAGCCGTTAGTAAGGTGCTTGTAACAGATAGCAATACAATATATTTTAATGTTATCAAGTAATTAATCATTAAAGTTAATCAAGTACTTTATAAGGCAAGAGACTAAGATTACTGCTAATCAAATCAAAAGTCTAGCGGCTTAATACAAGTTTATGCCGGAAGATACACATCAACATTTATGCGATGCGACTGGTGGTATTGGCGCTGATAATGCCGCTAAAAATGATTAGGCCAATCGCCATATATTCGGATAGTGACAGTGTTTCTTGCCAAAAAAGCACACCAAACAAGCTGGCAAATATCACCGTGGTATAAGCCAAGTTTGCCACCGTTAGCGTTTTGCCGGTGCGATAAGCGCGTGTCATGGCGAGTTGCGCAATGGTTGCCGATACGCCCAAGCCTAATAAGGTCGGCATATCTTGCCAGGTGATTGGGGTGTAGGTTTGCAGCAGCATCCATAGGCCGCTGGCGATGGTGGATATCAACGTGAAATAAAAAACCGTGCGCCAGTCTGGCTCGCCCAGGTTGCCCAGTTGCTTAACATGCACATAAGCAAAAGCGGCGCCAAAGCCGGATAGCAAGCCCACAGCACCGGCAATCAAGTCTTGCCTGGCCAGGTTGGGTTTTAGCAAAAATACCACGCCAATAAACCCCAATAAAATCATGGCATACAAAATGGGTTTGGGTTTTTCATGCAGCATCAGCGGTATCAGCAAAGCTAAAAATAGGGCAGATGTGTAATTAAGCGTAACGGCGGTGGCCAGCGGTAGATGCGCGATAGCATAGAAGAATAGGACCAATGAGGCAAAGCCGACTAAAGCGCGCGACATTTGCTTGCCGATGACTGGCGTGGCGAGGGGTAGTTTTTTGGCAAAGATATAAATGTAAATGGCCATTAAACCAAACAGCGAGCGATAAAAAACCAGCTCCTCGCTACTGAATTTAACCGAAGCGACTTTAACCAATGCGCCCATGATGGCAAAGCCAAAAGCGGCGACCATCATCCATAAGCTGCCTAAATTAGGTAGCTTCACAAGCGGCTTGTTTTCATGGGATGGCAATCATTGGATTGTTTCATGCATTTGAGGGCAGGTGCGGCTCCATTTGGCGGCGATACCACTGATGAAAATGCTCCAGGCCGCTTTCTAAGGGATGCTGGTAAGGCCCCGTTTCGTTTAGTCCCAGCGCAAATAGGCCTTTACGACCATCATGCATGCGCTGGCAAATTTCTTTGTCTTCAACCGCGGTTTCATGATACGCCGCTTGCTGCGCTTTGACGTATTCGCGTTCAAATAAGGCGATATCTTCAGGGTAATAAAATTCAACCACATTGCTGCAGGTGTCTACGCTTGTTGGTATCAGGTGCGACACTACCAGTACATTGGGGTACCACTCAATCATCAAAAACGGGTAATACACAAACCAGATGGCACCGTGTTTTGGCGGCGTTTTGCCGTGGTAATTAGTAACGGCAGATTGCCAGGCTTGGTAGGTGGCAGATAAGTTTTCGTCAGTGGCTGGTTTATAGCCAACCGTCTGTGCGCTGAAATTCTCACCAAAATCCCAGCTTAGGTTTCCACAATCCACAAACGCATTCAAACCCGGGTGAAAAGGGCCGACATGATAATCTTCCAGGTAGGCCTCAATAAAGGTTTTCCAGTTGAAGTTATAGTGCTCAACATTCACGCTATCCAGATGGTAATCGGTAAAGTCAAAGTCTTGCTTGCAGCCCAGCTGATCCAGCTCTTTAATCAGGTGGCGCGATGAGTCAGAGGTTTTTGAATCTTCAAACAGCAGGCCTTGCCAGTTTTGCAGTGGCGTTTTGTTCAAGTGCAGGCAAGGGTTTTGCGCAAAATGCGGCGCACCTAATAATTGGCCATCCAAGTCATAAGTCCAACGGTGCAACGGGCACACAATATGGCTGGTATTACCTGTGCCGGTCAGCATCACCGCCTGGCGGTGGCGGCATACATTGCTCAACAAGGCCACTTCACCCGACTGGTTGATCAATGCTTTTGCGTTATACATCCAATCCAGCGTGTAATAATCGCCGGCATTGGGCACCATCAAAGCGTGGCCCATATATTTAGGTGCATTGGCAAACAAATATTGTTGCTCTAACTGATAAAAGCCGGCATCAGCGTACCAAGCGATGGGTAATTGTGAAGGTGCTTTTAAATCGGGTTGAGCAATAGATGTATGAGCAAGAGATATATTCGATAGTGCGGTTAGTGCCATAAAAATAATAGTGAAAATTGAAGCAGGTAAGATTTTGCACTAAGCGCTTGATTTTGCCTAGTAATTAAGCCTGATAATTAAGTATACTAAGGTTCAATTTTTGCATGCGGCAGTGATGCAAAAATTGATACTGACAAGGCATTTAAAGCCATATGCCAGAATATGCGCAAGGCAATATTTCGGGTACACTTTGTTTAATACTAACAAAAAATTACAGGGATAAAACATGGATTCAGCCAGTCAAAAAACCACTCCGATTATCTTTAAAGGCAATACTGCCGAGTACTTCGGCATTTGGATCGTGAATTTACTACTCACAATCGTTACACTGGGTATTTATTCGGCATGGGCTAAGGTACGCCGCAAGAAATATTTCTATCACAATACCTTAATTGAAAATGTGGGCTTTGATTATCATGCAAAGCCCATTTCTATTTTAAAAGGCCGCATCATTGCCTTCGTTTTTTTTATAGGTTACAGCTTTAGCGGCATTATTCATCCGGCATTACCGGTAATTTTTATGCTGATACTGTTTGTTTTCCTGCCCTGGCTAGTGGTGCGCGGTTCGATTTTTAATGCGCGTAATAGCAGCCATCGCGGCCTGCGTTTTGATTTTGTTGGCAGGGTGGGGCAAGCCGCCAGGGTGTTTGTTGTATTGCCTATCCTTACATTTTTTACCATGGGTTTGATTATTCCGTATATCTCACACGAAAAAAGCCAGTTCCTGGTCAACAATCACCGCTTTGGGCTTAGCCAGTTTGATATGGATCGCGTGGTTAAACAGTTTTATAAAGTGTATTTAATTTTCCTGCTTATTCCTGCGATCATCGGTATTTTGGCAGCCATTGCCATTCCTGCTTATCAGCAGTACGTTAAAAAAGCCGCTAGCCAAGCCAGCATGAATATGCCCCATGTGCAGCCATTCGTCGCTCTGCAACCCAACATTGTGCTGGCAGCCAATGAAACGCCTGAAACCGTCATGCCAACAATAGAGCGGGTCTATTCAGAGAATGCGCCGGATGCCCCCGTGCCGGCAGAAGTGACTGAAAATGCAGCCGTGGCTGGTGTTGAAACACAAGCACCTGTAGCAAATACGCAAGCATTAAGCGAAGCAGAGCAGCAAAAAATGCTGGAAGAGATGATGCAAAAGCAACAGCAAGAGTCCAAAGGCAAATTGCAGGAAATGATGAAACAACCTTTTTTCTTGATGCTTTATTTCGCCATGATTGTTTTGTATGCGTTCTTTATTTTTGGATTTATTGGTTACCTGCAAGCACGTATCGGTAACTTGATTTGGAATAATGCAAAGCTGGACCAGTTAAGCTTTCAAAGTAAATTGCGCGCACGTGATTTTATCTGGCTGTATTTCAGCAACATCGTCGCCATTATGCTGACTTTTGGCTTGGCTACGCCCTGGGCACAAATTCGCCTGGCGCGCTATCGTGCATCCAAGTTAAGTGTTGTGGGCAATGTGGATTTTGACCAGTTTGTGGGTGATAAAAAAGCCGAGGTGAAAGCCACCGGTGAAGAAATCGCCGAGATGTTCGATGTGGACTTGTCTTTTAGTTAGGTCGATATCGATGCATTCTACAGGCGCTATTCTTTTGGTAAAACAATACTCATGACATTTCAAGCGGATTATTTTGACGGTGTTAGCGCGCGCGCCCAACCCGTGCTGGTGCGCGTACTGGCCGATGTTCGACAAATCGCCTTTGAGGTAAATGGCGAAACCTTGTCATTTGCTTTTAAGGATTGCGATGTGCAGGCAAGGCTAGGCGCCAGCAAGCGATTAATCGATTTAACAAACGGCGGCCGCCTGGAGGCGCAGGAAATCACCACCTTGGAATCGCTACTATCCAGCAAAGCCAGCGCGCTGGGCCGAGCGCTGCATTATCTGGAAAGCCATCTGGCCTGGGTGTTGCTTGCTTTGGTATTAACCGTATTTGCAGGCTGGGGCTTTTTGCAATTTGGTGTGCCAAGGCTGGCAGAGGTGGTTGCAAAAGCAACGCCAGCTAGCATGGAATCCAAATTAGGTGAGCAGGTGCTCAATGGGCTGGATCACAAATACGGTTATTTTTCGCCCAGCAAAACCGCACTGGCCCGCCAATCTGCCATTACAGCGGCTTTAAAAGATTTATGTATGCATGTGAACAATTGCCCTGATTATCGTTTAACGTTCAGGGATGGTGGCATGATTGGTGCCAATGCTTTTGCACTACCGGGCGGTGTGATGGTGGTAACAGACGATTTGGTGACCCTATCTAAAAACGACACGGAAATTGTAGCGGTATTGGCGCATGAGTTAGGCCATGTGCAGCAGCGTCATGCCTTCAGGCAAAGTATCCAGGGTGTGCTGGCTGGCCTGATCATCGCCGCAATTACGGGTGACGTGAGTTCCGTGGCGTCTGGCCTGCCGGCAGTACTGATGCAGATGCAATACTCACGTGAGCATGAGTTGGAAGCGGATGGTTTTGCCTTGGACGCTTTGCAAAAAGCCTGCTTGCCGCCGCGTGCGTTTGCCGATATTTTGCAGCGCCTGGAAAACCAGGCAAGCCTTCCTGCTGACCCAGCAAGCAGTAAAAAAACAGCAGAAAGCCAAGCAAATAAGCCGGCTAATTCGCAAAAAAATCATTCGTTTAACGACATGTTATCCTCTCATCCCGATACGCAGCGACGTATACAACCTTTTTTGCAGGCAGAATCGAATGCGAAGCGCCATTGCCGTTAAATTTATTGTTTAAATTTAACGCGCAAGCCGCCCGCAAATCTTGCTAAAAAGCGCCTTTTGCGCTACTCTCAGGGCTTAATAAAACAAATCAATAAAACAATAAAAGTCATTCTGGAGAAATTGCAATGAAAAATCCCTTGGAATCAGTTGCAGGTACCATTATTTCTGGGTTAATTCTCACGATAGTACTGGTGTTTTTCTTAAAAAACTTTTTAGTTGCGGGAGTTTAAAATGGAAATCATGCCAGGAATCGCGCGTTGGATACATTTGTTATCAGGTGTGACATGGATTGGTTTGCTCTACTATTTTAACCTGGTGCAGATGGCTGCGCTCAAAGATGCCGGTGCAGATGGTACTGCAGCAGGTATCACCAAGCACGTAGCACCGCGCGCATTGCTGTGGTTCCGATGGTCTGCCGTGGTGACATGGCTTGCAGGGGCATGGCTACTAGGCTCTGCTTTTACAGACGCATTTTTATTGCGAAATGGTTATGAAGGTATTGGTATCGGTGCATGGCTAGGCACCATTATGCTGTTTAACGTGTGGGTGCTGATCTGGCCTAATCAGCAGAAAATTCTTGGCATGGTGCCGGCAGATGATGCGGCAAAAGCCAAAGCCCGTCGTGTTGCCATGCTGGCATCACGCACAAACATGATGCTATCCATCCCCATGTTGTTTTTCATGGCCAATGGATTAAGCCATCGCGCTGTGTTGGGCCTGTAATTAAACGTTATTCAATATAAGGCAACAACGGCGGCCTTAGCCGCCGTTTTCTTTTTGGTTTTGGCACAAGATTTAGAATAGAAATAAACTATGGCACATTTGACAAGCACCCATTTGATGAATACTTACATGCGTCAGCCCGTTACTTTTGTAAGGGGCGAGGGCGTGTGGTTATGGGATGATGAAGGTAAAAAATATCTGGATGCATTATCTGGCGTGGCTGTTAATGGCCTTGGCCATGCGCATCCTAAATTGGTGAAAGCGATTGCCGAGCAGGCTGCGCGCTTGATTCATGTTTCTAATATCTACCAGATAGCCGAGCAAGACGCTTTAGGCAATAAGTTGGCCGAAATATCCGGCATGGATAATGTGTTCTTCTGTAATTCCGGCTGTGAGGCCAACGAAGCCAGCATTAAGATAGCAAGGCTTTATGCGCACAATAAAGGCATTGAAAATCCTGAGATCATCGTGATGGAACGCGCCTTTCATGGCCGTACCATGGCAACGCTTTCTGCAACGGGTAACCGCAAAACGCAAGCCGGTTTTGAGCCACTGGTTTCCGGTTTTATCCGCGTGCCTTACGATGACCTAGCTGCGGTTAAACAGATTGCATCACGTAAAAACAATGTGGTCGCGATCCTGGTAGAGCCTGTGCAAGGCGAGGGCGGCGTGCATATCCCGGCTGATATGAAAGCGTATTTCCAAGGCTTGCGTCAAGTGTGTGATGACAACGGCTGGCTATTGATGCTGGATGAAGTGCAAAGCGGCATTGGCCGTACCGGTACCTGGTTTGCGTTTCAGCATACTGGCATCATGCCGGATGTGATGAGCCTGGCAAAAGGATTGGGCTCAGGCGTGCCCATTGGCGCATGCGTGGCACGTGGTGTGGCAGCACAGACATTCACTTATGGTAAACATGGCTCAACTTTTGGCGGCAATCCACTTGCATCCAGCGCTGGCCTGGCTACTTTAAGCGCTATTGAAGATGAAAAGCTGCGCGAGAATGCAGCCAAAATGGGTGACCTTATCCGCGAAAAATTACAAGCGGAACTGCAAAATACGCCGGGTGTGCTGGTGATCCGTAATGCAGGTCTGATGATCGGGATCGAGCTGGATAGGCCATGCGCGGAAATCGTCAAAATGGCTTTAGAGACACAATTGCTGATTAACGTGACGGCAGAAAAAGTGATTCGTTTATTGCCGCCGCTTGTGATTAATGAAGCAGAAGCGCTTGAATTGGTTGCGCGTTTAAGCAAATTGATTCAACAGTTTTTAAGTAAATAATTTGTCCGCATAACTATGGCTGCTATTAAACATTTCCTGCAATTCAACGATTTGAACCTGGATGAGCTCAATCATATTTTTGCGCGCACCAAAATTATCAAGGCGCAATTTAAGGCTTACCAGCAATACTGGCCACTGCAAGACCGTACGCTGGTGATGATTTTTGAAAAAGCCAGTACGCGTACGCGCTTGTCGTTTGAAGCGGGCATGCATCAATTGGGCGGTTCGGCTATTTATTTGAATACGCGTGATTCGCAGCTGGGCCGTGGTGAACCGGTTGAAGACGCAGCGCAAGTGATTTCGCGCATGTCGGATATCGTGATGATCCGTACTTTTGAGCAGGATATTATTGAGCGTTTTGCTGCCAATTCACGCGTGCCGGTGATTAATGGCTTAACCAACGAGTATCATCCTTGCCAGATTTTGGCGGATATTTTTACCTTTATTGAGCAAAAAGGTGGGGATATTTTTAGTATAAAAGGCAAAACGGTGGCATGGATAGGGGATAGCAATAATGTCTGCAATACCTGGCTGCAAGCGGCTGAGGTGCTGGATTTTAATGTGCATGTCTCTACGCCGCCAGGCTACGAAGTAGAAGTAGAGCGCGCCAATTTATACGGCGATGACCACTTTGAAACCTTTGCCGACCCAATGGAAGCCGCGCGTGGTGCCGATTTGGTGACCACGGATGTATGGACCAGCATGGGTTTTGAGGCGGAAAATGAAGAACGCATGCGCGACTTTGCCGATTGGCAAGTGGACAGCGATATGATGCGCATCGCGGCAAAAGACGCATTATTCATGCATTGCCTGCCAGCGCATCGTGGCGAAGAAGTGGCCGCTGAAGTGATTGACGGCCCGCAAAGTGTGGTGTGGGAAGAAGCAGAAAACCGCCTGCATGTGCAAAAAGCATTAATGGAATATTTACTATTGGGTAAGGTTAATTAAGGAAAAGTTAGCGTAATGAGTACCGTAAAAAAAGAAGTTAAAAAAGTTGTATTGGCCTATTCAGGCGGCCTGGATACTTCAGTCATTTTGAAATGGCTGCAAGATGAATACAAATGTGAAGTAGTGACTTTTACCGCCGATTTAGGCCAAGGTGAAGAGCTGGAGCCAGCGCGCGCCAAAGCCAAGGCGGCCGGTGTAAAAGAGATTTACATTGATGATGTGCGTGAAGAATTTGTACGCGATTTCGTGTTCCCAATGTTCCGCGCCAATACGGTTTATGAGGGTGAGTATTTATTAGGTACTTCAATTGCGCGGCCATTGATTGCCAAGCGCTTGATCGAGATTGCCGCTGAAACCAATGCCGATGCGATTTCGCATGGCGCAACCGGCAAAGGCAATGACCAGGTACGTTTTGAACTTGGTGCTTATGCATTGAATCCAAATATACAAATCATCGCGCCATGGCGTGAGTGGGACTTGCTCAGTCGCGAAAAATTGATGAATTATGCCGAAAAGCATGGTATTCCGGTCGATATGAAGCATAAGCAAGGCGGCAGTCCGTACAGCATGGATGCCAACTTGCTACACATTTCGTATGAAGGTCGTCATCTGGAAAACCCGGCGGCAGAAGCCGAAGAATCCATGTGGCGCTGGAGTGTTAGCCCGGAAAAAGCGCCGGATGCGGCTGAATACTTGGATATTGAATACGTGAATGGCGACCCGGTAAGCCTAAATGGCGAAGCCATGAAGCCGCATGAATTATTGGCACACTTGAATAAAATCGGTGGCAAGCATGGTATTGGCCGCTTGGATTTGGTTGAGAATCGTTATGTGGGCATGAAGTCGCGTGGTTGCTATGAAACGCCAGGCGGCACCATCATGCTGAAAGCGCACCGCGCGATTGAAAGCATCACACTGGACCGTGAAGTGGCGCATTTAAAAGACGATTTAATGCCGCGCTACGCCAGCATGATCTACAACGGATACTGGTGGAGCCCTGAGCGTATTGCCTTGCAAACGCTAATTGACCACACGCAAACTTCAGTGAATGGCTGGGTACGGGTAAAACTTTATAAAGGCAATGTGATTGTGACTGGACGTGATAGCAAAACCAATTCACTGTTCGATTCAACGATTGCGACTTTTGAAGATGACGCCGGCGCTTATGACCAGAAGGATGCGGGCGGATTTATCAAGTTAAATGCACTACGTATGCGTATTGCGGCGAATCTTAAAAATAGGCAGGGTTAATGCTTTAAATAAGTACTTATTATCTAAGTACTAAATATAAAAATTGAGGAGTTAAGAATGGCACAATTTGACAATGTCAGTGTAAAGAAAAAAGCGAACATCTATTTTGATGGTAAATGTGTAAGCCACACGGTGATGTTCCCAAATGGAACACGCAGCACGATTGGTGTGATTTTTCCAAGTACGCTCACGTTTAATACGGCCGCACCGGAGTTGATGGAAATTAACTTAGGTAGCTGCAAGGTGCGTTTAAATGGCGAACAGGGCTGGAAAACTTATAACGCCGGTGAAAAATTCACTGTACCGGGTAATTCTTCATTTGATATAGAAGTGACTGAAACACTAGACTACGTTTGCCACTTTGAGTAGTAATGGCTCAGTATTACGTCGTTGCAATCGCTTGCCGTACTATTTGTACTGTCTTCGCGATTGCGCCTAGTACTACTTTCGCTTGAAAGGTTGAGAAAATAATATGCCAAGTTTTGATATTAGTTCTGAAGTCGATATGGTCGCTTTGAAAAATGCGATTGATACCGCCGGTAAACAGATTACCAATCGCTATGATTTTAAAGGCACCTCTGCAAAGGTTGAGTTAAACGAAAAAGACAGCATTATTACTTTGTATGGCGATAATGACTTTCAGCTGGATCAGATCAAGGATATTTTGTTGCCAGGCATGGAAAAGAAAGAACCTGATTCAACCAAGCGCTTAGAGCACAAGGATGTGCAAAAAGTGGGTGGCAATAAAGTGAAGCAAGAGCTGAAAATCCGTGCTGGTATTGATAGCGAGTTAGCCAAGCGCATTGCTAAGTTGATTAAAGATTCTGGCTTAAAAGTGCAAGCGAGTATTCAAGGCGATGAAGTGCGTGTGAATGGTGCGAAACGTGATTTGCTGCAAGAGGCGATTGCGTTTTGTAAAAAAAATGTAACGGATTTTCCCTTGCAGTTTGGTAATTTTAGAGATTAATAATAGGCAATAAAATGGTAGCAAAAACGCTTTACGATAAATTGTTTGATTCCCACGTGGTGCATGAAGAAAACGGCACCGCGCTGATTTATATCGACC
>JAZKEN010000113.1:0-7502 GCA_040387035.1 Pseudomonadota bacterium
TGCGAAAAATGCGGTGAAGTACCAGTGCCAGCGGAACAATTACCGGTTGTACTGCCAGAAGACGTGGTGATGGATGGCGTTGGCTCACCGATTAAAAAGGACCCGCATTTTTACGAAACCACCTGCCCTAGTTGCAGCGGCAAAGCCACGCGCGAAACCGATACCCTGGATACCTTTTTTGAATCATCCTGGTATTTTGCGCGTTACGCCAGTTTTGATAGCAACACGGCCATGGTGGATGAGCGCGCCAATTACTGGTTGCCGGTTGACCAATATGTGGGTGGTATTGAGCATGCCATTCTGCATTTGCTGTATGCACGCTTCTTTAATAAATTGATGCGCGACGTGGGCTTGATTAAAAATGATGAACCGTTTACCAACTTGCTGACCCAAGGCATGGTGCTAAAAGATGGCTCAAAAATGAGTAAATCCAAAGGCAATACGGTAGACCCTCAAGCCTTGATCGATACCTATGGCGCCGATACCGCCCGTTTGTTTATGATGTTTGCCGCGCCGCCTGAGCAAAGCCTGGAATGGGCTGACAGCGGTGTAGAGGGTGCGAACCGCTTTTTACGCAGACTTTGGAAGGCCTGTTATGAGCATGTTGAGCTAGGCGAAATCAGCGCTTATACCACTGGCGAATTGACAGTCGAATTAAAAAACATCCGCTTGCAATTGCACCTGACCATTGAAAAAGTAGCCGATGACTATGGTCGCCGCCATAGTTTTAACACGGCGATCTCATCGGTGATGGAGTTGATGAATGCCTTGGCTAAAATTGAGGGCAGTGATGCCATCACCCGAAGTGTGCGCCAGGAAGTATTGCAGAATGTGACCTTATTATTGTCACCTATCGTGCCGCATATTTGCCAAGCATTGTGGACAGAACTTAAGCCTGACAGCAGCATTTTAGACACGGTCTGGCCGATTGCCGACAAAGCGGCGATGGTACAAGATGAAGTGGAGTTGGTGCTGCAAGTAAACGGCAAATTGCGCGGCAGCATGATTGTGTCTAAGCAATTGACTAAAGATTCCATTGAGCAACTGGCAATCGCGCAAACCTGTATTACAAAGTTTTTGGTGGATGGTCAAACTGTGCGTAAAATCATTGTTGTGCCCAATAAATTGGTGAATGTGGTGATTGGATAAATGTTGAACATACTTAACTTAAATACATTGCTGCGCAAGCTGTTTTGCCTGGGCCTGCTGACCACTTTGATAAGTTGCGGCTTTCATTTGCGCGGCGCGGCGGATATGTCATTTCACAGCATATTTATCCAGGGCAACACGCTAACCATCTCAAAAAACTTGAAAAAGTCGCTGGCAACCAATGGCATAACCGTTTTAGGTTCTGCTGAAAAGGCAGAAGTACTACTGGAACTGTTAGGTGAAGAAAGCGAAAAACGTATTTTGTCACTTAGCGGACGCGGCGTGGTAAACGAGTTCGAGCTGTTTTATCGTATTCATTACCGCGTGAAATCGGCAGGTGCAGAGTTGTGGAGCCCGGTACAGACGCTTGAAGCGCGCCGCGATTTTTCTTACAGCGATGCTAATTTGCTGGCCAAACAAGGCGAAGAAAAACGCTTGAACGAGAATATGCAGGCCGATGTGCTGAGCAGCCTGATACGTCGTTTATCTGCGCTTAAATAATAATCGAGCGCGTCTTTTAAACCGTGCAATTAGATTCAAACCAGCTCAAGCAACATCTGGCTAAAAACCTGGCGCCTTTGTATGTGCTGGTTGGCGATGAGCCACTGGCACTTAACGAATGCCTGGACAGCATACGCCAGGCGGCGCGCAATGGTGGTGCTGATGAGCGTAGCAGTTTTATTGTAGAACGTAATTTTAACTGGCAACAAATCCAGCAGTTTTCACAAGCCTTGTCGCTATTTTCAAGTTTACGGCTGTTAGAGATTCATATTCCCAGCGGCAAACCAGGCGTGGATGGCGGCAAAGCCATCACCGAATTGTGCGCGAAGCTGATACCCGACACTACCATTATTATCACGCTGCCTTCGCTTGAGCGCGATGCTAAAAATAGTGCTTGGTTTGCTGCGCTGCAAAAGGCCGCCGTGGTGATTGAGTTAAAAGAAATCCCACCCAATCAGTTGCCGCAATGGCTTTCCGCGCGCTTGGCACTGCAAAATCAACGTACAGATGCTATCTCGCTGGCTTTTATCGCGCACCAAGTAGAGGGTAACTTACTGGCGGCGCACCAAGAAATTCAAAAACTCGGTTTGCTCTATCCTGCAGGTGAGATTAGTAGCGATGCGGTGCGCGAAGCCGTACTGAATGTATCGCGCTTCGATGCTTTTCAGCTGGGTGATGCCGTGCTGGCGGGAGATACCTCACGCGTTACCGCTATCTTGCAGGGTTTGCAAGATGAAGGCGAAAACGCGGTGGCGGTGATGAACCCACTAATGTGGGTTCTTCGCCCCTTGTTACGCATCAAACAGGCAGAAGCGCGCAATGAAAACATCACCGCAGCGATGACAAACGCGCGTATCTATGGCGACAGGCAAGCGTTGGTTAAGCGCGCGATTAGCCGCTTAAGCTTACGCCAGCTGGAAGCCGCACTACAAAAGCTATGCGATATTGATAAAACCGCCAAAGGCATGATGCAAGGCGATGCATGGCTAGAGCTTTCCAGGCTATGCTTCGGCCTGGCTAAAGTGCGAGCACGCTAGTACACCCTCATACAAAAAACTAGCCAGCTAGTCTAGTGCATGGCAAAACCGTATAATGGTCGTTATGGACATTAAAAACTACATGCAAACGGTTGGTATTAACGCACGTGCCGCATCACGCCTAATGGCGGCGGCTGATACCAGCACCAAAAACCAGGCACTTTTAAATATTGCCAGCGCCATCCTGCGCGAAAAATCTGCATTGATTGCTGCCAACCAACAAGACTTAGCTGCAGCGCGCGCCAACGGCTTGGATGATGCGATGCTAGATAGACTGACCTTATCTGAAAAATCGATTCTCACTATGGCTGAAGGCTTGCAGCAAATTGCGAACTTAGCCGATCCGATTGGCGAAATGAGCAACTTTAAATATCGCCCTAGCGGTATTCAAATAGGCCAGATGCGTGTGCCATTGGGCGTGATTGGTATTATCTATGAAGCGCGTCCAAACGTAACAGTTGACGCGGCGGGGCTTTGCATCAAATCAGGCAATGCCTGTATCTTGCGTGGCGGATCTGAGGCGATTCATTGCAATCAGGCACTGGCAAAACTGGTGCACGAAGGTTTGGAAAAAGCAGGATTACCAACATCTGCGGTGCAAGTGATTGAAACCACTGACCGTGCAGCTGTTGGCGAATTAATCACCATGAAACAATATGTGGATGTCATTGTGCCACGTGGCGGCAAAGGCTTGATTGAGCGCATTTCAAATGATGCGCGTATCCCTGTGATTAAGCATTTGGATGGTAATTGCCATGTCTATATTGATGATGAGGCCGATTTAGCCAAAGCGTTGCCTATTTTAGAGAATAGCAAAGCCCAGCGTTTAGGTACCTGTAATACCGCCGAATCTTTATTGATTGCGCGCTCAGTGGCAACAGACATGTTACCTAAGCTTGCCGCAATGCTAACCGCTAATGGCATAGAGATTCGCGGCTGTGCAGAGACTTTGGCATTAGTGCCACAGGCTAAAGCGGCTACGGATGAAGATTTCTATACTGAATACTTGGCTGCAATTATTTCTTGCAAGGTAGTGGATGGGCTGGATGAGGCGATTACGCACATCAACCAGCACTCTAGCCAGCATACGGAAGCGATTGTGACTGAAAACTATACCAAAGCCAGGCGTTTTTTGCGTGAAGTGGACTCAAGTAGTGTGATGGTCAATGCCTCTACACGCTTTGCAGATGGCTTTGAATATGGCTTGGGTGCAGAAATTGGTATTTCAACCGATAAGCTGCATGCACGTGGCCCTGTGGGTTTAGAGGGTTTGACTTCACTTAAATACATCGTACTTGGTAATGGCCAAGTACGTAGCTAACTTTATCCATGAAGTGCATAGGCCTATTGGGTGGGACATTTAATCCCATCCATTTTGGGCATTTGCGCATGGCGCAAGAGCTGGCCGAAGCACTTCATTTGGATGAGGTACGCTTTGTTCCCTCTGCCAATCCACCCCATAAAACAGCACCGGTCGTTTCTGCAGAACATCGCGCGCATATGGTGCAATTGGCCATTGAGCACAACCCACTATTTAAACTAGATACGCGTGAGCTCATGCGTAGTGGCGCTTCATACACGATTGATACGCTCCTATCATTACGTAACGAGCTTGGCCATGACGTGGCCTTATGCCTGATGATGGGCACCGATGCTTTTACTAAGCTGAACACATGGCATCGCTGGCAAGAATTACTCGACTATTGTCATATCGTTTTAGTACAAAGGCCGAACAGCACCCCCAAACAGCCTTTAGATAAAGTGCTTGAATCGCTGTTGCATGAGCATTACACAGAAGATATTGAAGAGTTATCTACACTGGCTGCCGGCTATATTCATATGCAGACGATTACTGCGCTGGATGTATCGTCAACCGCGATCAGGGCTGCTTTTTGCAAAAAACAGCCGCCGCATTATTTAATGCCGGAGACGGTAATCAACTATATTAACTCGCATCAGCTATACACTTAAATAACAGCAAACAAAAATAAAAAAGCCTCCAATCGGAGGCTTTTTTATTACAAGGCTAACTTAACACATTGATTTTAAAATCAATTATTAAGCAGCTTTTGCTTTGTTACGACGACGTGCAATACCGAAAGCACCTAATGCAGAAGCCAATAATGGCAATGCAGCTGGAACTGGAACAGAGCTAACGCGAACAACCAAGTCATCAGCGTCTAGGTCTAGTGAGCCACCGTCATTGAAGCCGATATTGAAGCTACCTGAACTAGATGAGTCTAATAAATAATAGATATTATTGATATTAGAACCGCCTACTTTATTTTCAGCAGTTAATCCGCCGCTACCAGTGAAACCAAAGTCGATTACACCAGCAGAAATTACAAAATCATAAGTCTCACCAACTACAGCAGTGTTTGTATCAAAGTAGAATGCGCCGCTTTGTAAGTAGAAGTTTTGATTACCAGCTTCTTTACCTAAGTATGTAACTCTGAACACTGTATCAGCTGATGCTGAAAGTTGACCATTGTAACCTTGTGTATCGAATGTTACGTCGTTACCCGCGGTAGGAGCATCAACAGATGCATCGGTAAAGTCTACTGCTGTTGCGTTATATTCCAGTGATAAATCACCAGCTGTTAACGTTGCTGACTGAGCTGACATTGCTGCTAATGTAAAACCTAGTGCGATTAAAATCTTTTTCATTGTATTCCCCTTATTAATTAAAACCGAAATTGCTAAAAATTGACTAACTTAATTTGACAGTTCCGATAATAGGGAGATGGGTGGTTTGCAGCAATAGCCCGTATGGGCTAATAAAAAACGCTTAATAATTCAGGCATCAAAATATATCGCTAAGCAATTGATTTTAATCAATTAAAAATGCTCAAGCAAAACATTTTAAATATCGATTTTGGTAACTGAATCTAATTTTGTCGCAATGCAAGCGATATTGTCATCAATGCACTGCATTTTGGGGTCTATCTGGTTTGCAACCCATCCTTTTAAGCGACAATTTCTTGCTTTGATTGCTTCTACAGTCAATAAGGTGTGGTTGATGCAACCTAGTTTGATACCCACTATCACTATTATAGGGATGTTTAATGCCTTTGCCAAATCCGCCATATCACATGTGTTATTCAGCGGCACTAACAACCCGCCGGCGCCTTCCACGATAACAATATCGGCCAGCTGACATAGGTCATCAAATGCTTGCTTGATTACACTGATTTCAACAGTGTTGCCTTCTTGTTGCGCGGCGATATGGGGTGCAATCGGCGCTTTAAAGCTATACGGATTGGTTAGCGAGCGCGGCGCTTTTACATTACCCGCCGCCTCCAGCTTCAACACATCATCATTGACCCATTCACCGTCAACCCAATCGCAGCCGGCAGCAACAGGCTTCATACCCACCACTTTATAGCCTTGCGACACGTATTGCTGAATCAGCTTGCAGGCAATATAGGTTTTTCCTACGCCAGTATCGGTGCCTGTAATAAAAAATGCCTGCTGCATTAATAGCTCATTTGTAGGTTTTGAATGTAATCGGTGAAACGCCAGCACCTAAATCCGGCTTAGTTTCGGCTTTCCAAGCGTGTCCATACACCACTTCAAACGTGGCTGGCAGCTTGCCTTCTGCCCTGAACTGCTCATAGTTTTGCGCCAATTGTTGTAAAAAGCCACGTCCCAGCAAGCCGCGTGCACGTCCTTCGGTTGCGTTGTGCGCGCCGATGGCTTTTAAATCTTTCATCACACTTTTCACATCATCATACGTTAGCGTATATCGCTCAACATCCAGCACGGGCGCGCTAAAACCAGCGCGGGTCAAGGCGTCGCCAATATCATGCATATCGATAAAACGGCTGACATGTGTATTGCCGTTGTTCGTGGCGGCGCGCAATTCTTTTAAGGTATCAGGCCCAAAAGTGCTAAACATCAACAAGCCATTAGGCCTTAACGTACGGGAAATTTCGCCAAATGCGGCATCCAAATCATTGCACCACTGCAAGGCAAGATTCGACCACAGCATATCAAGGCTAGTGCTTGCGATTGGCAATTGCTCAATATCGGCACAGATCAGGTTTTTTTGCCTGAACAGTTTACTCAGGAATGGTTGCTGCTGATGCGTTTTTTGCAGCATGCCAAGTGCGATATCCAGCGACACCACTTGCGCGCGGCCGAACTTTTTTTGCAACGCAAAAGTGCCATGCCCTGTGCCACAACCCGCATCCAGTATCACTTGTGGCTTGATCTTGACTAAATCCAGGCGGCTAAGCATTTCGGTGCGAACCAGTTTTTGCAAGATGGCCGCCGCATCATAGGTTTGGGCGGCACGATCAAACGATGCGCGCACGCGCGCCTTATCCATAAAATAACTATCTTGCACGTTTGACTCTGACATTAAGGTTCTAGAAATTGATTAAGCGCTGTGATAAATTGTTCTGGATGCGAGAGGAAAGGCGCATGCGCGCTACCGGACATGACACGTAAAAATCCATGCGGCAACTGTTGCATCATCCAATGCGCGGCCTGCACAGGTGCTAATGTGTCGCGATCGCCATGAATCAGCAAGGTGGGTTTGCGAATGTTGGCCACCTCATCACGTAAATCCGACTCTAATAGAATATGCAACGCACGTTGCAATGTGGTTTGCGTAGGCGTTGGTCGCGTTTCAAAGCTGGCGCGCAATTGCTTTAACGTGCTGCGTGCATCATCGGCTTTCATGCACTGCAGGGTTAAAAACTGCATGATGGTGGCTTTGTAGTCACTATTGACATTCGCTGCAAAGGTCTCAAAATTGCCAGCCTCTATCCCCGCATCCCAGCCAGCTTTATTCACAAAACATGGCGTAGA
>JAZKEN010000114.1:0-11207 GCA_040387035.1 Pseudomonadota bacterium
TGCTCCGGGTCGGATATGCGATAGCCTTTTAGCAACTCGGATAAACTGCTCCATTGCTCCGGCCAGTGCACGGCGGCGATTGCAATGATGGTTAATATGATCAGCGATATGGAGAAAAAGCGTGTTGCCAGCCCAAAAGCCAAAGCAAATGCGCCAACAATTTCAAAGAATATGGCAATGCTCCAGCTGATATCTGGTGGAAGTAAATTGAAGGGAAATGGGAAAGTTACGTTGGCAAACCAGTTGCTACCATGCAGTTTTTCAAAGCCTGCCTCACCGAATTCCCAGGCAAGTACCAGCCTTAAAAACTGGGCTGGCAGCCAAGTGCCAAGGGCCTCCAGTTTTGTGCAGATGAAATGGTAAAACCGGGCAAACGGGTTGAGTAATGACATTGTTGACTCCCTTTATAGTAATTAAAGGGTTAGTCGCGCCATGTTGAAACGCCTTACATGGCTTTATGGATTTTCATTTCGGTATTGACTGGCAGTTTTTTGTTGGCAGGTTTGGTGTGCAGGTATTTGTAATACAGCCTGATACCCAACAGCACGGCCAATACCGCTGCGTAATAAAACGGCTCGGTGACATCTTTTTTCACTAACCACCAAAAATGCAGGATCGCTAAAATGGCGATGACATAAACCAGTTGATGCAGTTTTTTCCAATTGGTTTTTAAGCGTTTAATCATGTAACTATTGGATGTGGCGGCTAATGGAATCGTTAGCGTAAAGGCGCTAAAGCCAACAATAACGTAGGGGTGCTTGATAATGTCTTTTACAATGTCTACCCACAAAAACGAATAATCCAGCCAAACATAGGTAGTGATATGCAGGCATGCATAGAAAAACATCCAAAGGCCGAGCATGCGTCTTAACTGTACTTGCCATACTTGCCCGGTTAACAGGCGGATTGGTGTCATGCTGAGCGTAACTAACAAGAAAACCAGCGTCCAGGTGCCGGTTGACCGCTCAACGAATTCGACCGGGTTAGCGCTTAAGTCGTCATGCATGCCCAGCCAAACAAGGCGTGCCAGTGGCAAGAGGGCAAGTAACCATATCGCCGCTTTGATAAAGGGAATATGCTGCTTGGTGATGGTCATAGGTGATCTAGAAGTTTTTAGTCAAATCCAGGCCGGCGTACATTTGCGCAACCTGCTCACTGTAGCCATTGAACATTTTTGTTTTAATGCGGCCGCCAAACAAGCCGCCGCCAATGGGTTTTTCAGACGATTGCGTCCAGCGCGGGTGATCGACATTTGGGTTAACGTTGGCATAAAAACCGTACTCGGATGGCCCTGCTTTGACCCATGTGGTTAAAGGCATTTTTTCAACAAAGCGAATCTTAACAATCGCTTTTGAGCCTTTAAAGCCGTATTTCCAAGGCATAACCAACCGCACCGGAGCGCCATTTTGATTGGGTAAATATTCCCCATACAAGCCAACAGCCAGTAAAGTAAGCGGATTGGTGGCTTCATCCATGCGCAATCCTTCGGTATAGGGCCAATCTAATACTGGCGAGCGCACCCCTGGCATGCTTGAGGGGTCATTGGCTGAAATAAACTCCACATACTTGGCATTACCGGTCGGCTCTGCCCATTTAATTAGGTTGGCAAGTGGCAGCCCAACCCAGGGAATCACCATAGACCAGCCTTCAACGCAACGCATGCGGTAAATGCGCTCTTCTAAAGGTGCCAATTTCAGCAAATCTTCAATGCTGATGGTTTTGGGTTTTTTCACTGCGCCTTCAATGCTGATGCTCCAGGGGCGCGGCTTGAATAAAGTCGCCTGCACGGCTGGATCGCTTTTGCCTGTGCCAAATTCGTAATAGTTGTTATAAGTGGTGATGTCTTCGTATTTGGTTAATTTTTCGCCTGCGCCATAGGCGGTTTTAGTCACTCCGCTTATTTTTTGCCTGGTACCGGCCTTGAATGCGACTTTTTCTGCGGCTGCTGGCGCGTTTGCCCGCCCTACCAAACGCCCTGCACCTTCAGTAGCCCCACCCGTAACGTTGACAACGGCGCGTGCCTTGTTGGATAACAACAAGGCTGAGCCTGCAGTCAGGCCAAAGCCCACGGCTTTTAAAAAATCGCGCCTGTTCTCGAAGATATCCCGTGGAGTGATTTCAGAAGGCTGAATATTGCTGGGATTTAGCTTGGATTGATTAAGAATAATCATGGAAAAGTCGCCCTAATGTGAACAAATATCAATATAAAAATACAGATTTGGTGTTACTTGGTCGTCTTTAATGCCTATCCCTTACAACTTTTATTTAACCAGCGCTTATTTTTTACAACAACGATGCTGACTAATTAAGTTTTGCCAGAGCAGTATTTACTTCAGTAGTTAAATCATCTGCCCCAACCGTTTTAGCCATTTTTTGCGCATTGATTAATAATGCTTTTGCAGCAGCGGCGTCACCTGCGGCCAGTTTGGTCTGCGCTAAACCCATATTGGCTTTTACTTCATAATAGGCACCGCCATTTTCCTGGCTAAATTGCAGCAATTTTGTGTAGGTTCTTTCGGCATTTTGCAACTCGTTGGCTGCAATATAAATACGCCCCATCTCCAAGCTGGCATTGGCATACTGATCCAGAGTGCCTGATTTTTTTTGCATTAATATCGCTTTAACCTGAAACTCAATCGCCTCGTTATGTTTGCCCAATGCGCTGTAACTTGTGGCAAGGCGCTCAAAGCTATCAGCACGCTCGTTGTCATTGTAGGCAAGCTTTTCACCCGCCACATATTGAGCTAATGCCGCATTAAAGTCTTGTGACTGTGCATACACTTCACCCATTAAGTTGTGGTTGATGCGGGTGAATTTATCGTTTTTTTCCTGCTTGGAAATATTGATGCTTTTTTCATAGCTGGCAAGCGCCTCAGCATTTTTCTTATTTTCTTTATGCAAATTACCAATCAACAGGTGGGAAATGATGGCGTCAAAGCCTGTTTTAGCCTGCGCCAGCGATTGCTCAAGCGCGATCAATGCATCTGCATATTTGCCTTGCGCCGCAAGCGCCCTGCCTTGGCACAGTAAGCCATCCCTGTTTTTGGCATCTGTTTTTAAAATAGCAGTAGAAACTTCTACGGCTTTAAGCAGATTGCCTTGGTCTAAAGCTTGTGTACAGGCTGCAGACTGCTCAGAAAGCTCAGCAGAATTCACATTAAAGCTTAATAAAATCAATGTGATAAATAATGGATTTAAAGCTTTTTCTAGTTTCATAGGTTTTTCACACTTAAGTTGAAAGTTAAAAGATTGCCGATCAAAACAGCGTTGATTGAATTGTCTGTGAGTCTGACGCCTCTTTAGCTGAATTAGTTGCTTGTGATGTATCCAGTAATAATTGTTTTAACCCGTCTTCATCAATAACGTTCACGTTTAAGCTTTGGGCTTTTTCTAATTTGCTGCCAGCTTCGGCGCCGGCCACCACAAAATCGGTTTTTTTAGAAACGCTGCCACTCACCTTGCCACCTGCCGCTTCTATCATCGCCTGCGCTTCATCACGCGATAAATTGGGCAGTGTGCCGGTAAGCACAAATACTTTGCCGACCAGGCCGCCTGTTGCCATTTGTTTGCCTGCGTGCTCCGGCCAGGTTAACCCTAAATCAAGCATGGACGCTATCACTTCGCGATTATGTGGCTCGCTAAAAAACTGCAGTAATGAATCTGCTACAACCGGCCCCACATCGTTGACTTGCAGCAATGCCTGTAAATCGGCATCCAGCAAGGCTTGCAGGCTGCCAAAATGACTGCTTAAGTCTTTGGCGGTGGCTTCGCCCACATTGCGAATACCCAAGCCGTAAACAAAGCGCGCCAAGGTGGTTTTTTTACTGTGCTGAAGCGCATCAATCACGTTCTGCGCCGATTTTTGCGCCATACGCTCTAAACTAGCCAATGTAGCGACATCCAGCTTATAAATATCATCCAGGGTTTTGACTAAGTTGGCTTCCACTAATTGGTCGGCCAGTTTTTCGCCCATGCCTTCAATATCCAGCGCGCGGCGCGAGGCAAAATGCGTAATGGCTTGTTTGCGCTGGGCCGGGCAGAACAGGCCGCCAGTGCAGCGCGCAATCGCTTCGTCTAAAGGACGCTCAATATGTGACCCACATTGTGGGCAACTGCTTGGCATGCTGAATATGCGCGCATTTTCGGGGCGTAAATCCAGCAAAACGGCCACCACTTCAGGAATCACATCCCCTGCCCGCCTTACAACCACCGTGTCGTTAATGCGAATATCTTTGCGGCGCAATTCATCTTCATTATGCAGCGTGGCGTTGGTGACGGTAACGCCGCCTACAAACACCGCTTTAAGCCTTGCTACCGGGGTTATGGCACCAGTGCGGCCAACTTGTACCGTAATGTCTTCTACAACGGTTTGCGCCTCTTCTGCAGGGTATTTATGCGCGATGGCCCAGCGCGGTGCGCGTGACACAAAGCCTAATGTTTTTTGCTGCTGAAATTGGTTGACTTTGTATACCACACCATCAATATCAAACGGCAAGCCTGCGCGCTTCTTGCCAATATCCAAATAATAATCCTGCAAGCCGCTTGCGCCTGATTTCACCCCACGTAAATCGCTCACCGGAAAGCGCAATTCAGTCAGGTAATCCATGGCTTGTGCATGTGAATTTAGCTGTGGCGCACCCACAGTTTCGCCCAGGCCATAGGCAAAAAAATGTAAAGGCCTGGTTGCGGTGATTTGTGGGTCAAGCTGGCGCAGGCTGCCTGCGGCGGCATTACGCGGGTTGGCAAATAACTTAGCGCCGCTTTTAGCTTGCGCCTGATTCAAGCGCTCAAAATCGCGTTTAAGCATGATCACTTCACCGCGCACTTCTAATAACTGTGGCGGATTTTGCAAGGCTAACTTAGCTGGAATAGCGCGGATGGTACGCAGGTTATGGGTGACACTTTCACCGGTGTAACCATCGCCTCGCGTTGCGCCTTGAGTAAATACGCCGTTTTCATAGGTCAAGGTAATCGCCAGGCCATCAAATTTTGGCTCCACGGCGTACTCCACTTGCTCAATACCCAAATAGTCACGCACACGTTTATCAAACGCCAGTAATTCATCGTCACCAAATGCATTATTTAATGACAGCATGGCCTGGCGGTGCGTTATGCTACTAAAGCTGCCAATCGCGCTGCCACCAACACGCTGCGTGGGCGAATCGGATGTGATTAATTCGGGGTATTGTTGTTCTAGATTGACCAGCTGACGGTATAAACCGTCATATTCGTTATCTGATATGGTGGGCGCATCCAACACATAATATTGATAATCGTACTGCGCAATAGCGGCAACAAGTTCAGCGACTTGCAAGCGTGCAGATTCTAAACTTGCCATGCTTTGATTTGAGGTGCTATTAGTTAAACAAACGCATGCTGGCCACACTACCAGGCATCACGCCGCGTGCCACCATAGTTGCGTGGATGATTTTTAGCTGCTGGCGGATTTTCTCAATCTGCAAATCGCCCAGGGGTTTCTGGTTATCATCCACTATGTTTGCATTCAGGCTGCTGCTGAGTTTTTGTGCAACGTTAATCATTTGGTTAAATGCCTGTTCGCAATTAGGTACTTTAGGAATTTCCAACTGAAAAGTGACGGCCTTTAATACATTATTGCGCAGGCTTTCGGCGGTGAACGCCTGGTGATTGGCCTCTACAGCACAGAACAAAGGCGACTTATGAGGGTTGCTATCGTTATTAGCATAAAAATGAAAACGACCGTCTTCATTCAATACCATGCCACTTGCTTCAGCCAGGCCCCTAAATTTTGTGCCATGAATCGGCATTTCTCCCTGCGCAATATGCACATTGATCAATTGATCCACCTCGATACAAAACTGGTCCAGCTCTAGCGCGCGCTGCAGCACATCGCCGCTGCCCTGCCACTCAACGTGTGCGTTTAATTCCAGGCCCATATTTTCGACCGCATATTGAAACTTATTCAGCGTGCTTTTTGCAATTGGGCCGCCACGGTCGGCCAGTTGCAGGCTGCAAGCCGCCTGTTTATATTGCATGTCAGCATTGATTGCCTGTGTTTGACTAGACTGATTGGTTTGTACTAAATGCCATTTATCGTTGCTATCCAAACCAAAAATCATCATCGGCAGCCTTATTTCATTGACGCTCTCAGCCATCTCACACAAGGCTTTGTGACTGATTTTTTGATTGGCGAATAACATAGCGGCCAGATCGATATGCGTATGTACAGAGTCTGGCAATGGTGAAGGCGTTATTTCAGGCATATCCTGCACTGCTGGCTGCGTTTTTATTTCCACTGGTGGTTTATCAATAACGGTGCTTTGCTTGTCAGCTACTTTTTCTTTGCTTGTGCTCACCGGCTCATCCGAGTACTGGTCTACATAAGTAGCATGAGCATGTTCGCTAGGTGCATAAGCATCAGCCACCGCAGGATAACTGACATCATCCTCTACCATTTCTGCTGGTTGCGTATCCGCTATTTGCTCTGCTGCATCATCCGCCATCGTGTGTCGATAAGCCGCTGCCGCTTGGCTTGAGGGAGATTCATCAAAAATGGGTTGCTTGAATTTTTGTGGTACTTCAGCCAGCTCTTTTTCAACAAACGCATCGGTATCAATGTAAAAGTCTTCGGCCAGTACGTCTTTTTGCGGCACAATAAATTCGTTCATTACCTGGTTGCGCAGTTTTCTCTCTTGCAGCCAGTTGTACACGACAACGCCGGCAATGATAAATGCGCCAAGGATAATAAGTATGATCTGTAAATCTGACATGTATTAGTGATTTTTAAATTAAAGGTTTTTAATGTTTAACAGCTGCTTATAAAAAATCGGACCTGTTTTAAACAAGCAACCATTGTCTGTTTAATTAATGAATAATTCAAGCCTGCATTGCCTAAGTTTGCATTAACTTAAATTTGCGTAACTAAGCATGCATAATAAGCGCCGCCTCAATATCCACATCCACTACGCGCGAAACCCCAGACTCTTGCATGGTAACACCAATGAGTTGCTGCGCCATTTCCATGGTGATTTTATTATGGCTCACAAATAGAAACTGTGTGTTTTCACTCATTTTCTTCACCATATGGCAAAAACGCTCGGTATTGCTATCGTCCAATGGCGCATCCACTTCATCCATCAGGCAGAATGGCGCAGGGTTTAGGCGGAACAGTGCAAACACCAAAGCCAGCGCGGTTAAGGCTTTTTCACCGCCTGATAATAACTGGATGGTGGTATTTTTTTTGCCTGGCGGCTGCGCAAATACTTGCAGGCCTGTATCTAAAATCTCATCACCCAGCAGCTCAAGCCTTGCCTGACCACCGCCGAATAAGGTTGCAAACAGTTCGCCAAAATGCTGATTGGCTGTATTGAACGTATGCATCAGCTTATCGCGCGTTTCGCGATCGATTTTGCGGATTGCATCTTCCAGCGTATCGGTGGCTTGCCTTAAATCCAGCATCTGGCTATCCAGGTAAGTTTTGCGTTCAGTTTCCGTATTCAGTTCCTGAATCGCAGCCAGGTTAACGGCGCCCAGCGCATTGATCTCTTGCTGGATTTGACTGGACTTACGCGCCAGGTCGCTGACTTTAGCCTGATCCCCTTTAGCCAGGTCACTTAGGCTAGCCGCCAGCATTTGCTCGTCTTGTCCATTCTCAATCAACCCGGCCTGGCATTGCTCAAAAGTTAGGCGCGCCTCTTGTTCATTCAAGCGATGCTGTTCTAAATTGTCACGCATAGGATGCAATTGCTGCTCGTTTTGCATGCGCACACGTTCATGGTCCTGTAAAAGCTGCTCTTGTTCTGCCAAATGATTGCGGGCATTGGCCAAGGCTGCTTCATGGCTTTGTTTGGTATCAATGGCCTGAACAAGATTAGCCTTTAAAGTGTCCATCGGTGTGAGTAATAAGGTTTGCTCCACTTCTTTTTGACGCAGTTCCAGTGCCGATTTTTCTTCAAAATTTACATTAATTTTATTATTTAAGTCAATGATTTTATTGTTAATAATCTTTAAATTAAATCCAAACTCCTGGTGATTCTTTTCAGCTTGGGCAATCGCGTCGCGCGATAAGAAATAGGCCTGCTCTGCCTGCTGTTTGGCAGTTGCGTCATTGTTTTTAGCCAAGGTTAAAGCCTCAAGCTGTGCCATAGTAGCCTCTTGCAACGCCTGCTTGCCCTCTTTGTCTTGCATCAATTGCGCCAGTTTCTGTTGGCTGGAAGATAAATCGGCCTGGATAGTTTTTTTACGCTCCAGGGCATTTTGCCGCGCTTGTTGCAATTGCGATAACTTGAGTTGCAGCTGATGCTGATTTTGCGTTGCCTGGCGCAATTGTGTGCTTTCCTGTTGCTGTTGCTGGCGCACAAGCTGTAACTGGCTTTCAGCGCTTTTGAGCTTTTCGCTGATCTCGTTTAAGTTTTTCAACAAGCTTGGCTGGTTTTTTTCAAGCAGCTCTAACTGCGCCTGCCTTTCCAATACCCCATGCAAGCTGGATTGTTCGCTGTGATAGGACACGCTATGGCGGCTGAAGATATCGCCATGCTCATTCACGATCGTTTCACCTAATTGCAGCTTATTGATGGCAGTTTCGGGTAGATCTTCCGGTGGCAATATATAGGCACCTTGCAGCCAATCGGCCAAAACAGGTTTCAAATCTTGATCACATTTTTCAATGACGCTCATCAATGGAGTCAAGCCGGCATGATGCTCTGGCAAACTCACTTGTGTTTGATTATCAAATCCCAGCACCAGTGCACTGGGCGGCCTTTGTTCTGATTGACTGCCAAGCGTGCTTTTATTTGCAATCAAGGCGTTTAATTTCGCACCCAAAACCGCTTCAACGGCAACGCGCCAGCTGGCATTGATGCTGATTTTTTGCCATAAATACGCGCTGTCTTTCAGGCCGTATTTCGCTAACCAGTCATTAAGTTTGCTCTCGGAGTGCAATGACTGTTGCATTTTTTTCAAGGAATGCATTTCAGCATCCGCCTGATTTAACGCACGTTGCGCCACATTTTGTGATTCACGTAATTGCGTTATTTCCGCTTGAAAAGCCGCTTCATTCGTACGCAGCGCTTGACTGTTCTTTTCAATCGCACTGACTGAGTCCTGAGCTTGTTTCCATGCAGAATCAGTCGCTGTTAAATCAGCTTCGTCCGGTAGGGAAAGTCGCGATAATTCACCTTCAAATCGTTGTATACGCTGTTGATTTTCTTGAATATTCTGGTTGATAAATTGAATGTTATTACGTTCAACCTGAATACGCTGGTTGGCTTCATTTAATGCCTGCAAGCTGGTTTGGGCCAACGCGGTTGCGGCTTTTAACAGGGATTCTTTTTCTGGTAATGTGAGCTTTAATGCGGCCAATGCTGTATTTGATTGCTGCTCATTGGATTGCGCAAGCGCTAAATCATGATTCAATTGCACTAAATTCTGTTGTAACGCCTCACTGTTGCTGGCGTTACGCTCTAGTGAATGCGTCAATTGTTGCAACTGTTGCGCCATACGTTCCCGCGCTTCGGTATTCTGCTTCACCTGGTTTTCTAAGCCAGACACCACTGCATTGGCTTCATAGTAGGCAGCCTGCGCCGTGTTAATGCCTTCTGAAGCGGCATAATGCGCCTGGCGGCGGAGCTCCAGTTCAGACTCACTTTTACGTAATGCTGCGGTTTGCGCTTCCAGTTGATTCACCAATTGCTCCACCAGCAGCTTGGCTTTCTCCCAGTTACGGCTTGCGTCACGTTTTTTTAATAGCCACAGCTGGCCTTCTGCCAGCTTATAAGATGCTTGCAAAGCGTGGTATTGCTGCGTAACCACAGCCTGCGACTCCAGCTTGGTGATTTGCTTTTGCAATTCGCGGCAGATATCTTCTACGCGAGTCAGGTTTTCGCGTGTATCACGTAGCCTTAACTCGGTCTCGCGACGGCGCTCTTTATATTTGCTGATGCCTGCCGCTTCTTCCAGGAATATGCGTAACTCTTCCGGCTTGGCCTCTACAATGCGTGATATGGTGTTCTGGCCGATGATCGCATACGCCCTGCCACCCAAGCCTGTCCCCAGGAACAAATCTGCCACATCGCGCCTGCGCACGGCACTGTTGTTGATGTAATAGGTAGAGCCTTTTTCGCGTTCAATCACGCGTTTGACAGAAATCTCGGCATACTGGCTCCAGGCGCCTGCCGCGCCGCCCAAGCTATTATCAAAAATAAGCTCTACCGAAGCCCTGGATATAGGCTTTCGGTTGCCAGAGCCGTTAAAAATCACGGCATCCATGGCGTCTGCACGCATTTCCTTGGCAGAAGATTCACCCAGTACCCAGCGCACCGATTCCATCACATTGGATTTGCCGCAGCCATTGGGCCCAACAACCCCTACCCGCTGACCATGCAAATGAATGGTGGTGGGATCTACAAAAGATTTAAAGCCAGCTAATTTTAAGTGAGTTAAGCGCAAAGGAATGTTTTATTGTGTTTAAGGCTTATATTTGAGACTTATATTTGTAATTGGGACTTATATTAAGGTAAGGCACGTTTTATAATAACGCTATTATTTGATATGAATGCCAATATGTCTAGCACCAACTTACACGATAGCGTTACATTGCTGGGCGACCTTAGCGCGCAGCCTTCTAAAACGCTGGAAACCTTCCCTAATCCAAACCCTAATCGCGATTTTCATATCCATATGGAAATCCCGGAATTTACGTGCTTGTGCCCTAAAACCGGCCAGCCGGATTTTGCGGTGATCTACCTGGATTATATTCCCGACCAGCTTTGCGTAGAACTTAAAAGCTTAAAACTGTATATCGTTTCATTCCGCAATGAAGGCTGCTTTCATGAGGCCGTCACCAACCGCATACTGGATGACCTGGTTGCGGCGACCCAGCCTAAGTTTATGCGCGTGACCGCTAAGTTTTATGTACGTGGTGGCATTTTTACCAATGTGATTGCCGAGCATCGCCAAACTGGCTGGCAGCCGCTACCCAAAGTCGACTTGCTGTCATTTGAATCGCAAAGCAATACGCGCGGATAAATCGGGTGTCAAATTAAGATTTATTGCTAGAAATTCACGTAAATGCCAACTAGTCGTTGACAATTGGTCCACGCGTCATTAATATTGCGCCTTCTTTGAGTTGCACGAAATAATTGTGTTGTTTCAAAGCCCAAATTGGTAGCAGTAATGGGGGTATAGCTCAGCTGGGAGAGCGCTTGCATGGCATGCAAGAGGTCAGCGGT
>JAZKEN010000115.1:0-4023 GCA_040387035.1 Pseudomonadota bacterium
TTGTCGCTTCATCCAGTAATAGGATAGGTGCGTCTTTTAGCATGGCGCGCGCAATCGCGATGCGCTGGCGCTGCCCGCCGGATAGGCGTGTGCCACGCTCACCCAGGAAGGTCTGGTAGCCATCCGGCAATTTTTGGATAAATTCGTCTACCTGGGCGGCTTTGGCGGCGGCAAGCACTTCATTGTCCGTGGCGCTGGGTTTGCCATAGCGGATATTTTCCAAAGCATTGGCAGAAAAGATCACGGCATCTTGCGGGACGATTGCGATGCTGTCGCGTAGATTTTTTAGGCTGAGTGAGCCAATGGATTGCCCATTAATACTAATTTCGCCAGAGGTGATTTCGTAAAAGCGTAACAAGCATTGGAATAAAGTGGTTTTGCCTGCGCCTGATGGCCCAACCAGGGCAATGGTTTCACCTGCCGCAATGTTAAGGTTAATGCCGTCAAGCGCGGCAATTTGTGGCCTTGATGGGTAATGAAATACCACATCTTTAAATTCAATGCTGGCTTGCGTTGGGTTAACCAATGTTTGTGCAGTTGCAGATTCCTTAATCGCTACCTCAGAGTGCAGCAGTTCCAACAGGCGCTCGGTAGCGCCCGCTGCGCGCATGACTTCACCCCATACTTCTGCCATGGTTCCCACCGCACCAGCCACCATCAGCGCATACAATACAAACGAAGCCAACTCACCACCTGTCATTTCGCCCGCATTGACTTGCCTTGCACCAATCCATAATACAAAAATGATGGTACCCAATACGGCGGTCACCATCAAAATAGTCAGCGCAGAGCGTACCTTGACACGCTTTAATGCGGTATTAAAGCTGATATCGGCACTGGTTTTAAAGCGTAAAATCTCTGCCTGTTCCTGCGTATACGATTGCACGGTGGGCATGGCATTGAGTATCTCGCCTGCCATGGCGCTGCTATCGGCAATACGATCTTGCGATTCGCGTGATAGTTTTTTAACTTTGCGGCCAATGATCAGGATGGGCAAAATCAGCAATAGCATCAAACCAATATTCAGTGAAAATAAGTAAAGATTAGTCACTGCCAGCATCACCATGCCGCCGATAAATTGGAATGCGCTGCGCAAACCCATTGAGATAGAGCTGCCGACCACGGTTTGAATCAAGGTGGTGTCGCCGGTTAAGCGCGATAATACTTCGCCGGTTTGCGTGGTTTCAAAAAACTGCGGACTTTGCGTCATCACGCGCGCATACACCGCGCTGCGTAAGTCCACCGTCACACGTTCGCCCACCCATGAAATATTGTAATAACGCAGTGCAATCATCAGCGCCCAAAAAGCCGCCAGTGCAAACATCACCAGAAAATGTCCGTTCAGACTTAGATTCGCCAATAAACCATTGCTGGGCTTTGCAGCGCTTGTGTCGCTAATAAAACCAAAGTCAATTAAATCGCGAAACGCCAGCGGCACCAGCAGCAAAGTAGCTGATCCCAGGCACAACAGCACAAACGCCAGAAAAACCCGCGCGCGGTAAGGTTTTAAAAAAGGGATTAGGTTAGCTAATGGCGATAGCTTTTTGGATGCGGCTATAGAAGTGGTTTGCATGTAGTCTTAAAGTAAGGCGGTCGCTTAAGTTGATGTTTAGGTTTTTATGAGTGTAGCACTGGCAATACCCACTATGGAGTTTGATTACCACACTAGGTTCAGGTGATTTATACTTAGCAACAATTAAATATAATTATTCACTAGAAATAATCATGCAAAAACACTTCAAATTAATCATCTGGATTTTAGTCGGCTTACTGGGTACTTTCGCCTTAAGTACGATTGCCTTGAATCGCGGTGAAAGCATCAATGCCCTGTGGTTGATCACCGCTGCGGTCTGTATCTATGCCATCGCTTATCGTTTTTATGCGGCCTGGATTGCAGCCAAAGTATTGGTGATTGATGAAACGCGCGCTACACCTGCCGAGCGATTGGATAATGGCCGTGATTATATGCCCACCAATAAATGGGTGGTGTTTGGCCACCATTTTGCGGCCATTGCAGGGCCAGGCCCTTTAGTCGGCCCTACGCTTGCGGCACAATTCGGCTACCTGCCGGGTACTTTATGGATACTGATAGGCGCCGTACTGGGTGGTGCCGTGCAGGATATGGTGACCTTGTTCTTCTCTACCAGAAGAAACGGCCGTAGCTTGGGCCAGATGGCACGTGATGAAATCGGCGTGATTGGCGGTACCGCAGCGCTTATCGGCACTTTCTTGATCATGATTATCTTGATTGCCGTGCTGGGGTTGGTGGTGGTCAACGCCATGAAGCATAGCCCATGGGCGACATCTACCGTAGCAGCCACCATACCGATTGCCATGCTGATCGGGTTGTATATGCGCCATATCCGGCCTGGCCGCGTTATGGAAGCATCAGCGATTGGCGTTGCTTTGCTGTTATTGAGCGTATTTGCAGGCGGCTGGATAGACCATAACGAAAGCTTACGCGTGCTGTTTGACCACGATGGCCTGCCGCTTGCCTTTGCCATTATTGTGTATGGCTTCGCGGCGGCGGTGTTGCCTGTTTGGTTGTTGCTTGCCCCACGCGATTATTTATCAACGTATATGAAACTGGGTACGGTGATCTTGCTGGCCATCGCTATTGTCATTTTACGGCCGGATATCCATATGCCCGCCATCACCCAATTTACCGATGGCACAGGCCCTATTTTTGGCGGCAAGCTGTTTCCGTTTGTGTTCATCACCATTGCCTGCGGGGCGATTTCCGGCTTTCATGCGCTGATTGCTTCCGGCACAACACCCAAATTGCTAGAGAATGAGCGCGACATTCGCATGATTGGCTACGGCGCCATGCTGCTGGAAAGTTTTGTGGCGATTATGGCCATGATTGCGGCAACGGTATTGGAGCCAGGTGTATTTTTTGCCATCAATAGCCCAGCCGGCGTGGTCGGTAAAGAAGCCATTGATGCCGTCGCCAAAATCAATAGCTGGGGATTTGCCGTCAGCGTAGAGCAAATGAACCAGCTGGCCAAAGACATGGGTGAAAGCAGCCTGTTTGCCCGCACAGGCGGCGCACCTAGCCTGGCGGTGGGCATGGCCAGCATTTTTGGTAATGCGTTTGGCAAGGGCTTGCTAGCGCTGTGGTATCACTTTGCCATTATGTTTGAAGCGATTTTTATCTTGACCACCTTAGATGCAGGCACCCGTGTCGGACGCTTTATGCTGCAGGATATGCTGGGCAACTTTAATAAAAAACTGGGTGAAACTTCTTATATGCCGTCTGTCATACTCACCAGTGCCATCGTAGTGGCGGGCTGGGGTTACTTTTTATATATCGGCGTGATCGACCCTAACGGCGGTGTGAATATCCTGTGGCCATTGTTTGGCATTGCCAATCAAATGCTGGCGGCGATTGCGCTATGTGTGGCAACCGGTATCCTGGTTAAAAACGGCAAGTTGAAATACGCCTGGGTAACGGGTTTGCCACTGGCCTGGCTGGTGACCATTACCACCACGGCGGCCTACCTGAAAGTATTCAGTGACGACGTAAGGGTGGGGTTTTTTGCCGCCGCTAACGATTTAAGCACAAAACTGGCAGCCGGATTATTGCCGCCGGAAAAAGCTGCCGTTGCACCACAACTTATTTTTAACCAGCAATTAGATGCCTATTTAACCTTGTTTTTTGTGGCCATGCTTTGGATCGTGATTATCGATATGCTACTGGTATGCACGCGGCGCATGGCGGGTAAGCCAGTGCTGCCCTGCACGGAAGTGCCGCATATTGAAACGCAATTGAATAATGCTTGGGTGAGGGATTAATGTTTAAAAGTCTAATCCTTAAAAAATTGCGTCATTGTTGGCATTTAATCCGGCAGCTTTCAGGTGACTCTGCCTATGCGCAATATTTGCAGCATCACGCAGATTTTCATGCAAGCAGTGTAGATGCGCCAGCAGCGCTATCCCGCAAAGAGTTTTATCAATATTGGCAAGACCAAAAATGGACAGGGGTTAAACGTTGTTGTTAACTAAAGATTTGAGTGAAGAAGA
>JAZKEN010000115.1:4123-5663 GCA_040387035.1 Pseudomonadota bacterium
CAAAAATGGACAGGGGTTAAACGTTGTTGTTAACTAAAGATTTGAGTGAAGAAGATATTTCGCGCGTGATTGAAATGGCTTGGGAAGATCGTACCCCGTTTGAAGCGATTGAAGTGCAGTTTGGTTTAAATCAGGATGGTGTGATAAAACTGATGCGCAAAAACCTGAAGCTAAATTCTTTTAAGCTGTGGCGTGAGCGCACGCATGGCCAAACCACAAAACATTTAAAACTGCGTAGCGATGCTATCGATAGGCATCAATCCAAGCAGCATAATAAAATGCATCGATAATTGATTGGTTAGCTAATTACTAGTTACGCATGTAAATCTTATCAATCTGCATTTCATCAGACTCAAGTGCTTCGCAATAATCGTATTCGGTCACGTTGACTTCGGTATGCATTCTGTTGATTTTAATAGGTTGATATTCCGCAATAATATAATCAAATTCAGGTTCTTTTTTAAAAAAACGTTCAAAAAATTTTTTCATGATATTTCGATTCAAAACTCAAGTTGGTTGATGCTAATGTAGATAGAGCAATCAATATGCCAAAGTTAAGTCTGAAAAATATATTATTTAATGTCTTGATTTGAATGATTAAATTTTAAATACAAATAATGCTCGTTTTAAATCGCTGTTGTAATTTGATGAATAATGTTTGATTTTCATCAAACAAAAAAACTTAACTGCTTGCGCTAAATCGCCCTGCATTAGCTTTAAACCACATCCATATACCAATCACAATCATGGGCAGGCTCAGCCATTGGCCCATGCTTAATCCGAGTTGCAACAAGCCCAAATAATCATCGGGTTGACGGGTAAATTCGACCAAGAACCTAAAGCTGCCATAGCCGATTAAAAACAATGCGGATATGGCGCCAATAGGGCGTTGCTTGCGCGAAAACCACCATAGCAAACAAAACAGAGCAACACCTTCTAGTGCAAATTCATACAGCTGCGATGGGTGGCGTGCAAGAAAATCCACCTGCGGGAAAATCATGCCGAAATTGGCGTGCGTTTCACGCCCCCACAGCTCGCCGTTAATAAAATTTCCCATACGCCCGGCGCCTAAACCGATAGGCACCAAGGGCGCTACGAAATCCATGATTTTTAACCAGGGCTGAGGGTATTTGCGGGTAAAAAATACCATGGCGATCAACACGCCTAAAAAACCGCCATGAAAGCTCATGCCGCCTTGCCATACTTTAAATATGTCCAATGGATGCTGCATGAAACTGCTGAATTGGTAAAACAGCACATAGCCAATGCGTCCACCCAGGATCACGCCCAATGCACCGTAAAATAAAGCGTCATCAATCATCTGGTTGTTCCAGTTAAACCAGGGCTTGTGCTTTACCTGGTAGCGACCCAAAGCTAAAAAGGCTAAAAAACCAATCAGGTACATCAGCCCGTACCAATGGATACCAAAACTGTCGGTAATGGAAAGTGCAATGGGGTCAATCTGCGGGTGTGTAAGTATCATAAAGGCCTGACAATTTAAGGGATTATGTAAGCGTAAAATTTTGTTAAGGTTTGCGCG
>JAZKEN010000115.1:5763-11560 GCA_040387035.1 Pseudomonadota bacterium
AGGAAGTAAGAATAATATGGTTGAACGGTCAGTAAACACACATTTAACATCACATATTAATAGTTTAACTGCTACAGCATCACTGGTAACGGATTTTATACCTTTATTAAGTACGATTTTTAATGATTCCCCGGACTGCGTTTCTGTTTACAGCGTGGATGGCGCTTTGGCATACGCTAATCAGGCGCTGCTTAATACGCTGGACTGCTCGATAGAACAGGCGCAATCCAATCAATTATTAAACAAAATCAAATCCTACCAGGATGCGCTGATTCACACCTTGAATACCGGGGAGCCCAGCAGCTTTTTGCTGGAATGCCACCCCTCGCACATGCAGCGTCCCATCCACGATTTAATTGCGATGACGGCCATTAAGAACCGCCAGAATGATGTATTGGGTGTGCTGGCAATCGGGCGTGATTTAAGCGATTATCGCCAGCACCAGTTTCAAGCCCTGGCACAAAAAGAGCGTTATCAGCGCGCCTTGATCGATAACTTTCCTTTTATGGTGTGGCTAAAAGATATGGATAGCCGCTTTTTGGCGATTAACAACGCTTTTGCGGCTTTAATCGGCGTGACTTACCCTGAAGAAGCCATTGGTAAAACCGATCATGATTACTTCCCCAAGAAAGCCGCAGATATCAATGTGGCCTCTGATCGCGAGATTATGCAAAGCGGCGAATCCAAAGTCATTGTCGATTCGATCCAGGGAGATGGTGGTAAGCCGCGCTGGGCCGAGGTGTGTAAATCGCCGGTGTTGATTGACGGAGTGGCCGTGGGCACGGTTGGGTTTGCGCACGATTTAACCGAGTTAAAAAGGCTGCATGACGATATTTCGCAGACCAAATCAGAATATGTTTCGCTGGTTGAGAATTTACCGCTGGCGATTATTCGCTACAACTTAAATTGTCAGCGCATCTTTATAAATGATTACTGCATACGCCTGTTTGGCCAGCCCGTAGAGCCTTTGTTGGGCAAGACGCCGCTTGAATATTGGTATGCCACCGCAACAGGGATGAGGGCGCAAGAGTTTCAGGCGCGTTTAAGAGCGGTGATGCAAACCGGGCAGATCGATACTTTTGAATTCAATTGCACACTAGACGGCAAAGATGTTGTGTTTTTAATGCGCTTTGTGCCTGAATTCGACGTCAACAAAAAAGTCACCGGAGCTTTGGCCTTGGCCAGCGATATGACGGCGGTCAGTGAGTATCGCCATCAAATTGAATACATGGCGTATCACGATAGCTTAACCAATCTGCCTAATCGCGCGCTGTTTAATCGCGGTATTGCACAGGCGATAGAACGCGCAAAACGCCAGCACGATAGCTTTGCTTTATTGATGATTGATTTAGACCATTTTAAATCCATCAACGATACGCTTGGCCACCCGGTAGGTGATCAACTGCTGATTGAAGCGGCCGAACGACTGGTGAATACCTTGCGCGCCGGCGATTTGGTTGCGCGCTTTGGTGGTGATGAGTTTGCTGTGCTGGTGCAAGACGTGCAGCAAATCCAGGATTTAGGGGTGCTTGCCAGTAATATCGTGCAGGCCTTGACCGTTCCTTTTAATATCGCCAACCAGGAGTTGTACGTTACCGCCAGTATTGGTATTGCCGTTTATCCGCAGCATACCGAAAATGAGGACGATTTATTACGTTATGCCGATGTGGCGATGTACGCCGCCAAAAAGCAAGGCCGCAATAATTATCAATTTTTCGCACAAGAGCTGAACCAGCATATTTCACAACGCTTATTGCTGCAAACCGAGTTGATGCATGCGATTGAAAAAAATGAATTTTATTTAAACTATCAGCCCCTGGTACGGCTTGATACCTCGGAAATCATTGGTGTTGAAGCGCTTTTGCGCTGGCGCAACCCGGTGTTGGGTGAAGTCAACCCTAACCAGTTTATCTCACTGGCAGAAGAGTTGGGCGTGATTACGGTCATTGGGCGCTGGGTAATGATGCAGGCGTTTAAAGACGCGGTAGCGGTCAATCTTAATCGTCAAACTCCATTGATCTTTGCCGTTAATTTATCCGCGCGGCAATTTTTGCGTTACGATATTTTTGCTGCAGTCGACTACTGCTTAAGCGTCACTGCCTGTAATCCGGCCTGGATTACCCTGGAAATCACCGAAAGCTTATTGTTAAACGATTCCAACCAGGTATTGCAAACCTTGCGCCAGTTTGTCGATTTAGGCATAAAAGTGGCGATTGATGATTTCGGTACCGGCTATTCTTCACTGTCTTACCTGAATAAATTCCCTATTGCCGAGGTAAAAATCGACCGCAGTTTTGTCAGGGATATCACCCTTGACGAAAATGACGCTAAATTAGTCAAAGCGGTGATTGGTATGGCGCTAAGCCTGGGTAAAGAATTGATTGCAGAAGGCGTAGAAACACAAGAGCAGGCCGATTTGCTCAAAAGTTGGGGCTGCAATATTGGGCAAGGCTATTTGTTTAGCCAACCACTGAGTTTTGAGCAGCTTTTGCTACGATTGCCATAAATACCACTAATTTCATTA
Source organism: Pseudomonadota bacterium (assembly GCA_040387035.1). Lineage (GTDB taxonomy): Bacteria > Pseudomonadota > Gammaproteobacteria > Burkholderiales > Methylophilaceae > Methylotenera_A. The sequence goes on from JAZKEN010000115.1 coordinate 8,288, forward strand.
TATTTGGGCTTCTAACGTAAAAACCTGCTTACTCAAGGCCTTGCATCAGCTAAAATAATATATTCAGTATTATTTTAGGATTACTCCCATGCCAGTTTACCGTTCCCGCACCACAACACATGGCCGTAATATGGCAGGTGCGCGTGCTTTATGGCGTGCTACCGGTATGAAAGACGGCGATTTTGATAAGCCAATCATCGCGATTTCCAATTCATTTACGCAATTCGTACCCGGTCATGTGCATTTAAAAGATTTAGGCCAGCTAGTGGCGCGCGAAATTGAGCGCGCCGGCGGCGTGGCTAAAGAGTTCAACACGATTGCCGTCGATGATGGTATCGCCATGGGTCATGGCGGCATGCTCTATAGCTTGCCTAGCCGCGACCTGATTGCCGATTCGGTTGAATACATGGTCAATGCACACTGTGCCGATGCGCTGGTGTGTATTTCCAACTGCGACAAAATCACGCCAGGTATGCTGATGGCCGCCTTGCGCCTGAATATCCCGGTGATATTCGTGTCCGGCGGGCCAATGGAGGCCGGTAAAGTCAACTGGCAAGGCGAATCGCTGAAGCTGGACCTGGTCGATGCCATGGTCGCTGCTGCCGATGAGCGCGTCAGCGATGCCAAATCAGACGCGATTGAACGTTCCGCTTGCCCGACTTGCGGCAGCTGTTCCGGTATGTTCACCGCCAACTCCATGAACTGCCTGACGGAAGCCCTGGGTTTAAGCTTGCCGGGCAACGGCTCAACGTTGGCTACACATGGCGCTCGCAAGCAATTATTCCTGCAAGCCGGTCGCTTGATCGTCGAATTGGCCAAGCGCCATTACGAGCAAGATGATTATTCTGTATTGCCGCGCAATATCGCCACCATGCAAGCCTTTGAAAATGCCATGGCATTAGATGTGGCCATGGGCGGTTCAACCAATACGGTATTGCATTTGCTGGCGGCTGCGCATGAGGCGGGCATTGATTTCACCATGAGTGATATCGACCGCATCTCGCGTAAAGTACCTTGCGTGAGCAAGGTGGCACCTGCCACGCAGAAATACCACATGGAAGATGTACACCGCGCCGGTGGCGTGATGAGCATTCTTTCCGAATTAAGTCGTGGCGGCTTGATCCACCGCGATATCCCGACCGTACACAGCGCCACCATGGGCGCGGCATTGGATAAATGGGATATCACGACGACGCAAGACGAAGATGTGAAAAAATTCTACCGCGCCGCACCTGGCGGTATTCCAACGACTATTGCATTCAGCCAAAGTATGTTATGGCCGGACCTGGATACCGACCGTGCCAACGGCTGTATTCGCGATATCGAGCATGCCTATTCAAAAGATGGCGGCCTGGCTGTGCTATACGGCAATATCGCCCTGGATGGCTGTATTGTGAAAACGGCGGGTGTGGATGATTCCATATTGAAGTTCACAGGTAGGGCGCGTGTATTCGAATCGCAGGACTCAACCGTTGAAGCCATTTTAAACGATCAAATTGTGGCAGGTGATGTCGTGGTGATTCGCTATGAAGGTCCACGCGGTGGCCCGGGCATGCAGGAAATGCTGTACCCGACCAGTTACTTGAAATCGAAAGACCTGGGCAAGGTATGTGCACTACTGACCGATGGCCGTTTTTCAGGCGGTACATCCGGTTTAAGTATCGGCCATGCTTCACCGGAAGCAGCTGAGGGCGGCGCCATCGGTTTGGTTGAAGAGGGTGATACGATAGAAATCGATATCCCTAACCGCACCATTCATCTGGCGATATCAGACGAAGAAATGGCGCATCGCCGTGCGCATATGGAAATAAAAGGTAAAGCGGCCTGGAAGCCGGTCAACCGTACCCGTGAAGTGTCACTTGCCTTGCGTGCTTATGCCGCAATGACTACCAGCGCGGCCAGGGGCGCTGTGCGCGATGTGACGCAAATAGAGAAATAGTTGCAGATTGAGTAGTAAGAAATCAATAATTACAGCATTAGGATGACAATATGACCGAATTAGTAGCAGAACAACAACTGCTCGATCAAGACTTTGCGTTTAAACCAGAGCTTAAATTTAGTGAAGACAGCCATGGCCTGCAATTTATCGAAATCGATAATACGCTGGCCACCGCAAAAATCGCGCTGCAAGGCGCGCATGTGATGCAATGGCAGCCGAAAAATGTTGTAGAGCCAGTACTATGGCTATCCAGCAATGCGCGCTATGTACAAGGCCGCTCTATACGCGGCGGTGTGCCTATCTGCTGGCCGTGGTTTGGTGCGCATCCAACTGACAGCAGCTATTGTCCACATGGTTTTGCGCGTGTCATGCCATGGCATTTGATTGACGCTGACACCTTGCAAAACGGCGCAACGCGTTTGGTATTGCAAATTGTGGATACGCCAGTCGGTAAAAAACAATTGTCCTATCCCTATACGCTAACGCTGACCATGACCATTGGCGAAACGCTGAAACTGGATCTATCCACTACTAACCATGGCACGCATCCATTTATGATTGGTGAGGCCTTCCACACCTATTTTAATATCAGCGATGTTACAAAAATCAAGCTAACTGGTTTGGAAGAATCCATCTACGCGGACAAAGTACAAAACTACGAGCGCAGCATGCAACATGGCAGCATCAAGTTTAATAGTGAGTTTGATCGCGTCTACCTCAATACCACCAGCGATTGTGTGATTGAAGATGCCGGTCTAGACCGTAAGATCCGTGTGGCTAAATCAGGCAGTAACGCAACAGTGGTATGGACGCCATGGGCGGACAAAGCGCATCAAATGGGCGATATGGGCACGCCGGATGAATGGCGTAAAACCGTGTGTATTGAAACCGCCAATGCCATGGAAAACAGTATTGTGGTGAACCCTAACCAAACCCATACCTTGACCGCTGAATACAGCGTTGAAGACTTATAGGCGTTCTTTTTTAATGCAATAAATGTCAACGCCGCAATATGCAAGGGCGTTGTTTTGTTAAAGTGTGATTAATTTGCAACAACACTGAATAAATTTACAAGCCCGTGCTTTTTAAACCTGCTGGAGCTATTGTGAATTTTTAAATTATTGGTATTATTCAGCATGCAAAAAAATGCAGGTTTAAGACAAAAATTATCACGGTAATTCAAGGAGATAGCATGAAAGTTTTATTATCAACAATTGCGGTTGCCGGCATGTTATTAGCTGGTCAGGTAAATGCTGCCAATGCAGATGCTGCAAAAGCACTAGCGCAAAAAAGCGGCTGTTTAGCTTGTCATAGTATTGATAAAAAAGTACTAG